>NZ_JBEXSI010000012.1:0-154988 GCF_040613515.1 Streptomyces sp. NPDC006261 | reverse complement strand
CGTCGAACTCGTCCGCGGCCGGTTCGAGGGCCTGGAGGCGTTCCCGCAGCCGGCGGTTCTCGTCCTCCAGGGCGTTGCGTGACCCTCCCGCAGGCCCGCCGCCCGGATGGCAGAAGCGTGGCAGCGGACCGGCCGTTCGCGCCGCACCCTTTCATCAGGGTGAAACCGTCGCGGGGCGGGGCGCCGTCAGCGGCTGCTCCGACCAGCCGGCCCCGGTCGCCTCCAGCAACCGCCGCCCGAGCGGCGTCGGGTGGTGGAGTACGCACCGGCCCTCCTTGCGGCAGGCGGCGAGGCCCGCCTCGCGCAGGATCGCCAGTTGCTGGCAGGTGTTGGGGAGCGAGCAGCGCACCGCGAGGGCCAGTTCGGACGTCGTGGCGCAGCCGCGGGCGGAAACCTCGTACAGGAGCGCGGCGCGCGTCGGGCCCAGCAGCCGGGAAAGGGAGGCACCCGAGGTGGCGGCGGCGGGCAGCTGGACCGGCTTCTCCACCGGGTAGACCAGCACCGGCAGCAGCGCCCCGTCGAACAGCGTGATCGGCTTGCGCCAGCAGAAGTACGACGGAACCAGGAGCAGGCCGCGCCCCGCCAGGTGGAGGTCGCGGTCGACCGGGTACGTCACCTCCAGTACGGGCGGGCTCCACCGGGCCATCGGCCGGAAGGTCTCCAGCAGGGCCCTGGTACCGCCCGCCGCGAGTTCCCGGGAGCGCCAGGCGACGTCCGAGGCCACCGCCGCGTCGATCCACGGCCGGTACGGGGCGACGAACGCCGCGTCGTACGCCGTGAGCAGCCCCCCGAGCGCCCGGAGCGCCGCCGCGTCGCCCCGCGCGAGCTGCTCCGCCGCGAAGGGCCGCACCGCCCGCGCCCGCGCACCCGGTCCCGGCCCTGCGACAGCCCGCGCCCCCGCTTCCGACTCCGCGAGCAGCCTGAACTCCCGGAGCAGCCGGCTCCGGGGCGTCGACAGCACCCGGTCCACGCCCTGCCGCAGGTCGGCGATACCGCCGTCCACCGCGGGGGTCAGGAAGTCGGGGATGTAGGGGCCGCACGGCATCAGGCTGCGCAGCGCGACCGCGACCGCACGGTCGACCCCGCCACCGCCCCCTGCTCGCTCCCCTCCCCCGCCCCCTCCTCCTCGCAGCAGAGGCGTCACCGCCCGCCGCCACAACCCGAACGCGATCCGGCCCTCGTCGGTCTGGAGACGGCAGACGCTGCACACGATCTCCCAGAGCGGGTCCGGGCTCCGGGCGATGCGGACGTACTCCAGATCCTGGGCGGTGAAATGGATGCGCAACACTATTTCCCCCTTGTCGCACTTTCCTGCACATATCGCCCTATCACTGTGGCGCGCAGGACCGTACCCGTGATCCGCACCTGCCACTTCCGGCCAGGGTGTGGCGAGGGATTGGCCTGATGACCTGTCGAAAGGGCGCGGGGGCGCACGGGAAGGGTCGCGGGACCACCCTCCGGAACCCCCTCGCATGCACCATGCACCGGCCGCTAGCGTGCAGCCATGAGCAGCCCATCCGAAACCCCCGGAACCCCTCCCGCCGCACATGTCTCGCACGCCCACCCCCGGTTCGCCGAGGCGCTGGCCGAGCTGGGCCTCCAGGCCGAGGTGCGCCGCTTCCCCGACGCGACCCGTACGGCGGCGGAGGCCGCGGCGGCGGTCGGCTGCGCGCTGAGCGAGATCGTCAAGTCCCTGGTCTTCACGGCGGACGGCGTTCCGGTGCTGGTCCTGATGGACGGCTCCTCGCGGGTGGACGTGGAACGCGTACGGCGTGAGCTGGGCGCCCAGGAGGTCGAGCGGGCGACCGCGGACCTGGTCCGGGAGACGACCGGGTACGCCATCGGGGGCGTACCGCCCTTCGGCCACGCGACCCGCACCCGGGTCCTGGCGGACCGGCGGCTCCTGGACCACGCCGTGGTCTGGGCGGCGGCGGGCACCCCGCACACGGTCTTCCCGCTCGACCCCAAGACGCTGATCGCCCACGCGGGTGCGACGGTTGCGGATGTGCGCGAGCCCGCCAAGTGACCCCGCTGGTCGCCTTCGCGGTCCTCGTCGCAGCGATAACGCACGCCAGCTGGAACGCCATCGCCCATGCCATCAAGGATCAGTTGCTCTCCTTCACGCTGATCTCCGGCGGTGGCCTGCTGATCGGCGCGGCGATGGCCTTCTTCGTCCCGCTCCCGGCTGCGGAGGCGTGGCCGTACCTCCTCGTCTCGGCCGTGCTGCACGTGGCGTACATGATGCTGCTGATGCGCTCGTTCACCCTCGGCGACTTCGGCCAGATGTACCCGATCGCCCGGGGTACGGCCCCGCTCGTGGTGACCGTCCTGGCGGCGGTCTTCGTCGGCGAACACCCGGACGCCTGGGCGACGACGGGCGTGGCCGTCGCCTCGGCCGGGCTGGTCGGGCTGGCCCTCTGGGGCATCCGGGGCTCGGGCAAGCGCCCGCACTGGCCCGCGATCGTGGCGGCTCTCGGCACGGGCCTGGCCATCGCCGGGTACACGACGGTCGACGGCGTCGGGGTGCGCGCCTCGGGCACGCCGCTCGGTTACGTCGCGTGGCTGATGATCCTGGAGGGCCTGGCGATCCCGGCGTACGCGTACTACCGCCGCCGCTCCGGACTGGCTGCCCAGCTGCGGCCGTTCGCGGTACGGGGTCTGCTCGGCGCGGCCCTCTCGGTGGTCGCCTACGGGTTGGTCCTCTGGGCCCAGACCAGGGCCCCGCTCGCTCCGATCGCGGCCCTGCGGGAGTCGTCGATCATCGTGGGCGCGGCGATCGGCACGCTGTTCTTCAAGGAGCGCTTCGGGGCGCCGAGGATCGCCGCGGCGGGGCTGATGGTGGTGGGCATCGGGCTGATGCTGCACACGAGTTGACCGGAGATCACGCAACGGCGTGCTCGACTCGCGGGACGCCGGGGGCCGAGGCCTCATCGTGATGTGCCGATCCACAACCTCGGGTGGCCCTCGGCCGTCTGTAAAGCGCCGGAGGGATGCGCCTTCGGTGCCTTTCCGTACGGAGATCGGGGATCAGGTGGGGAAGCAGGTCTGGAGAGCCGTCGTGGCCGGTGGCGCGGCGGCGGTGTTCACGGCAGTGGCCGCGGTGCCGGCCGGGGCGGCCGAGGGTGGGGCCTCGTTCAGCCGTGTCCAGGTGAACGGCGGCAAGCCGATCGTGATCGGGACGTCGAAGGAGGTCGCGATACCGGCCTCCTTCCGGGTGACGACCACGCGCGCGTGGAAGTGGCTCCCCCTGGTGTACCTCTACCGCAACGGTGCGGATGACAAGCTGTGGCATGCCATCGGGGGGAACGACTGCCCCTACCGGGTCGGCACCTGCGACATCAGGGAGACGATGTACTTCGACCCGAGCACGTGGATGATGCGCAACAGTGAGGCCGGGGTCTGGAAGGTTGCGGGCGAGGCGCACTTCAAGGACGGAAGCAAAGACGTCGACGCCACGGGGCTGACGGTCCACGTCAAGCGCAACTCCCGCCTGACCGTCAACGCCTCGCCCGAACCGGTGACCAAGGGCAAGACCATCACCGTGACCGGGAAGGTCACGCGGGCCAACTGGGAGACCAGGAAGTACGCCTTGTACGGAGGCCGTCACGTGGCCCTGCAGTTCAAGCCTTCCGGTGCCGGCTCCTACACCACGGTGAAGAAGGTGTACGCGAACGGCTCCGGCGCCCTCAGGACGACCGTCAAGGCGTCGAAGACGGGCACGTGGCGTTGGGCGTACTACGGCAATACGACCACAGGTGCGTCGATGTCGCCGGGGGACCACGTCGTGGTGGAGTGATGCCCGCCGTGTCGGCGGGCCCGGGGGGCAAGCCGCTGGTATCCGCCTGCGAGGATCGCGGCGGCGGGGCTGATGGTGGTGGGGGCATCGGGCTGATGCCGCACACGACGACCTGATGCCCTCCGCCCCCGCCGGACACGGCAGGGGCGAAGGGCATCAGGAGGTATCCGGCTCAGACGCCGATGTCTCCGTCTCAGACGGGCGTCTTCGACAGCTCCGGGTCCTTGCCCCCGTCCGTTCCGCCGGCCTTCCGGACCTTCACGTACTCGAGGAAGCTGTTGAGCTCGCGCTTGACCACGGGGGCGAGGAGGTAGAGGCCGATGATGTTGATGACGGCGAGGGTGAAGAGGACCGCGTCGGCCAGGTCGATGAGGGTCTGCAGGGTGAGCAGGGACCCGGAGACCGCGAACAGCGTGTAGAGGACCTTGTAGACGGTCTCGCTGGTGCGGGTGCGGCCGAAGAGGTACGTCCAGGCCTTGAGGCCGTAGTAGCCCCAGGTGAGCACCGTGGAGAAGGCGAAGAGGATCACCGCGACGGTCAGGACGTACGGGAACCAGGGCAGCACGGTAGCGAACGCGTCCGAGGTGATCGTCACGCCGCCGATGGACTCACCGGCGCGGGCCTCGCCCCAGCTGGCCGGGTTGGCGATGACGATGGTCAGCGCGGTCATGGTGCAGACGACGACCGTGTCGATGAACGGCTCCAGCAGCGCGACCAGGCCCTCACTGGCGGGGTGCTTCGTCTTCACCGCGGCGTGGGCGATCGGCGCGGAACCGAGACCGGCCTCGTTGGAGAACGCGGCCCGCTTGAACCCGATGATCAGCGCACCGAGCACACCGCCCGCTACACCCTGGGGGTTGAACGCGCCCTCGATGATCTTCTCGATCGCGGCGGGTACGGCGGTGACGTTGACCAGGATGACCACGAGACACGCGGCGATGTAGATACCGGCCATGGCGGGGATGAGTCGGCTGGTCACCTGGGCGATGGAGCGGATGCCGCCGAGGAGCACGATGCCGACGAGCGCGGCGACGAGGATGCCGAAGAAGATGGCGCCCGCGGAGGAGCCCATGGCCCCGCTCTCGCCGCCGGTGACGGAGACGAGCTGGGCGTAGGACTGGTTGACCTGGAAGAGGTTGCCGCCGAAGAGGCCGAAGAACAGGATCATGATCGAGGCGAGGACGGCGAGCACCTTGCCGAGGCTCTTGCCGTTCTTGCCGAAGCGCTCGGCCAGCCCCTTGGGCAGGTAGTGCATCGGTCCGCCGGAGACGGTGCCGTCGGCGTGGATCTCGCGGTACTTCACACCGAGGGTGACCTCGACGAACTTGGTGGCCATGCCGAGGAGGCCGCAGAGGATCATCCAGAAGGTGGCCCCGGCGCCGCCGATGGAGACCGCGACCGCCACACCGGCGATGTTGCCGAGGCCGACCGTGCCGGAGACGGCGGCGGTCAGCGCCTGGAAGTGGTTGACCTCGCCCGCCGAGTCCTTGTCGTCGTACTTGCCGCGCACGACGTCCACGGCCAGGCGGAACTTGCGCACCTGCACGAATCCGAACCAGCCGGTGAAGACCAGGCCCGCCACGACCAGCCAGGTGACGATGAGCGGCACCTCCGCCCCGGCGATGTTGACGGAGTAGAAGACGATGCCGCCCAGCCACTCGGCTATGGGCTCGAAGAACCCGCTGACGGACTCGTCGATGTTCTGGGTGATGGAGTCGAGTGACACGTTGGCTACCTCGATGACGCGGGAACGGCGGACTGGGGTGCCTTCGCCGGTCGGTGTGCGATGGGGGATGAGCGAACGACGTTGTCCGGTCGGCGACCCCGCGTGTCCCATGGGGCGGACTACGACGATGATCGCTTTGGTCTGATGCCGGAGGGGGCCCGGCGCTCCGCTTCGACGGTGGTTCCGTCTGCGAAGTTGGGCATTTGTACCACGTCGTTTATCGCATCTTTAGTGATGCAGGTCACAAATAATGATTATCTAAGTGAAGATGCTGCATGGGTGACGTCATCGTTATGCGGTTCCCCAGGTGTGTTTATCGGACACCTATCGGTGTACCGCACTGGATGCGAGCCGTCGTGGCCGCCTCCGCCGCCGGGCACACGGATGGACGCGGCGTCTCAGCTCGTGGCGAAAGTCGCGCAGAACTCCTCCACCAGGGCGAGGACCGCTACCGGCGCCTCGTCGAGCAGAAGGTGGCCCGCGCCCTCCATCACCCGGAACTCCGCTCCCAGGCGACGCCGCGCGGACGGGCCCAGGACGCGCGGGGGCAGAAAGGGGTCGAACCGCCCGCTGACGGCCAGCGTGGGCATCGGACGACGCTGTTCGAGGAGACCCGACGGCAGCGGGGGCGGGGCGAGGCTGGTGCGGCAGCAGCGTGCGACCAGGTCCATCCACGTACTGAGGTGGTCGGGCGGCGCCTCGGCCCCCGGGGCGGCCATCTGGCGCAGCAACGCCGTCGACCGGGCGACCGAGGGGCGCAGGAGCCAGGGGACGGTGGCGGCCAGCAGGGGGACGGGAACCCTCAGCCGCGTGATGCCGGCGCTGGAGAGCAGTACCCGGCCGACGATCTGCGGGGAACCGCAGGCGAGCGCGACCGCGCCTCCCAAGGAATGGCCTACCGCCACCACAGGCCCGGGAGCGGCCCGCTCGATGGCCTCGCTCAGCCACTGCCCGTACCAGGCCGTGCGCCGGACGCGAGGCCGCCCGCCCGCGCTGAGCCCCGGCTGACCGGGCAGGTCGAGAACGGTCACACGCCGTCCACGGGCCAGTGCCCCCACCAGGGGCAGGCACAGGGCCGCGTTCATGTTCGTCCCCGGCAGCAGCACGACGCTCGGCTCGCCCTCGCGCGGCTCCGGTCCCGCGGTCACGAAGCTGGTGGCCCCCGCCGACGTGACGACCTCACCACGGACATGGGAGGTGCTCCAGTCCGCGATCCGGTCCTCACACCAGCGCCGCACCTCCCGTTGTGCCTGCGCGTTTCTGTACACCGAGGTCACGTGAGCGTCCTTGTCATCCGTAGGCACCGGGTCGTCTACGACGCGCGCGCGGGCCAGTCGAGGATGCGCGCTCCGATGACTGCTGTCTGCAGGGTGTAGCGGTGCCGAGGGTCGGTCGGGTCGGATCCGGTGAGCTGGTGGATGCGCTCCAGGCGGTACGTGAGTGCACGGACGCTCAAGGAGAGGTGCCGGGCCGCCTGAGTGGTCACGCAGCCCGCGTCGAAGTAGGCGGTGAGGGTCGCGAGGTGGTGCTCCGGGCCCCCACGGGCCTTGAGGAGGGGCCCGAGGGTGGTCCGGACCAGATCCGCCATGGCCTGACGGTCCCGCGTCAGCACCGGGTAGACGAGAAGACCCGCCGCGTACAGCACCGGGTCCTCCAGACCGAGGCGGCTTGCGACATCCAGGGCCTGGAGGGCTTCCTGGTACGAGTGGCCGACGCCCCCCGCACCGGGGTGCGGCCGTCCGATCGCGGCCCGTCCGCCGTCCGTCGCGGCGTAGGCCTGCTTGGCGAAGTACGTGAGGACGTCCTGCTGGTCCCCGGGCGCGATGCAGACCAGCCGGCCGTCCTTGGTGGTGAGGAGGATGCTGCGTTCGCCGAAACGACCGTTGACGGCGCTCTCCACACGACGGGGGACCGGGTCCCCCTCGGCATAGGGGGCGGGGCCTTCGGCGACGGCCACGGCATGGGCGTGGGAGAACCGCAGCCCGAACTGTTCCGCGCGTTCGGCCAGGAACACCGGCTCGCCGCGCCCGTACAACAGGTCGTCGATGAACTCCCGGCGTGCCGCCTCCTGTTCCCGGACGGCGAGCTGCTGGGCTCGTTCGTAACCCTCGCAGAGCGCTTCGACTGTCAGTTGCACGGCGGCGAGCACGCGATCGGCGCCTGTGGCCCCGGCCGGCCAGGCGGCCCGCGTCCGGGTGAGGTGGTGCACGACCAGGGCCCGCAACGTGGTGCCGCTGACGGCAGCCTGCTCGCCGAAGGAACGGAGCCGCTCCACCTCGGCCGCGTCAGGCTCCTGGCCCGTCGCCGCGGCCCTGGCCAGCAGGGCTTCGTAGCCGGGATACGTCTGGGCACGGGCCGAAGGGGAGCTCCCCGCTTCCCCCGGTACGTGCGCGTCAGGCCGTCGCCGGCTCTGAGGCGGCTTCACCGGCCACCGCGGGAACGAGGCCTCTTCAGGGGCGGTGGATGCGGAGGTCTCGCTCGCTGGTGCAGGCTCTCGGCCACGACGGACGCCTTCCCGGGGCTCGGCAGGCGGAGGGACGGCTGTCCCTCCGACGCCGACCAGGCTTCCCGGCACACCAGCGCCTGTCGCGACGCGTTGCCCGCATCATAGTGGCGGGGCCAGGAATCAGCGCCTTGCGGCGTACGGGACGAAGCCGGCCCACGCTGCGGGGGTGAGGGCGAGGTGGGGGCCGTGGGCGTGCTTGGAGTCGCGGACGAGGACGGCGTCCGGGGCGGTCGCGACCTCGACGCACTCGTTGCTGTTGCTGCTGTCGCTGTAGCTGCTCTTGAACCACGCCAGCTCGGATGCGTCCCCGGCAGAGGTCTCGCCGATCATGTCTCTCCCAGCACTTGCTCGATGAAGGCTCGCGACTCCCTTGGGTTGAGAGCCTGCGCCCGGATGATGCCACACCGCAGCTCAATGATCCGGAGGTACTTCGGATCGGAGACCGGTCGACTGCCGAAGTCACCCTCGGAACGTCCCACCGCCGAGCCGTCCTTGAACTTCAGCACCTGCATCTCTCCGCCCATTCCGGCATGCTCGTCGCGGTTGGTCGGCATCACCTGAATCTCGACGCTACGCATCTCGCTCACTTCCAGGAGGCGTTCGAGCTGACGGCGCCACACCATTCTGCCCCCGAGGTGGCGCCGCAGAGTCACCTCTTCCTGGACAAAGCTGAGTTCCGGGGCAGGCGAGCGGCTGAAGACGGACTGCCTGGCCACACGAGCGGCCACCAGCCTATCCACCTCGTCCTGTGAGAAGGCGGGCCTCCGCATCCCGAACAGCGCCCGCGCGTACTCTTCGGTCTGCAAGAGGCCGTGAATGTTGTGACTGCCATATGCCGAGAGCTCCACCGCCGCGGCCTCCAGCTTGGCCAGCTCCCGGATCTTCTTCGGATACCGCACCTCCGCGATGTCCGCCTTCATCGCCGCGAGCTTGCCCTCCGCCCCCAGCACACCGTCCGCGCCGTCCATGAACTCCGGGCGGGGGATGCGCCGGCCGCCCTCCACCTTGTAGATGAGGTCCTCGCTGTACCCCATCGCCGTCCCGAACTCCGCCGCCCGCATTCCCGCCGCCTCGCGCCACGCCTTGATCTGGCGGCCCACGGCGGCGACCACCGCGGCGCCCGGCTCGTCGTCCGGGTCGACCTCCCAGCCGGGCTCGTCCACCCCGGCGTCCCCGCGCCCCGTACCGTCACCAACCACGCTCATGCGAGACCCACTTCCGACGTGCGTGCCGTTCTTCCCTCAACAGCGACCGTTCCCGGCACGTCACTCCAGACAGCCAAGACAACACGGGACAAGCCCCGGACACTCACCGTACGCAAGGGCTCCGTCACTGTTCACGGTACGCAGAGATGGCCACGCTGAGTGACATGAATCAAGAGATCCTCTACTCCCAACACGCCTCCACCGAAAAGGCCTTCACCGTCCTTCTCTCCCCCACCCGCCGAGGCGCCCGGCTCGCCCGGCTGCTCACCGTCGCCCATCTCGGCGCCTGGGGGCTCCCCTCGGAGTCGGCCGCGCACATCGTCGCCGAGCTGGCGGCGAACGCCTCGGTCCACGGCCGCGTACGGGGCCGGGACTTCCAACTCGGCCTCGCCGTCAGCGGACAAAGGCTGCGGATCGAGGTCACCGACACCCGGGGCGACAGCGTTCCGCCCGGGCCGGGTGCCGTCAAGGCGCCCGAGGACGATCACGCGGAGCACGGGCGCGGGCTCCTCATCGTGGAGGCCCTGGCGGACCACTGGGGCATCGTCCCCGGACCCGTACCGCGCAAGACCGTCTGGGCCGAGATCGACCTCGTACGGTGACGATCCCGACCACATCGTGCGCGGGCGCGATCCGGTAACCCGCAAAACCCGCCCACCGGATCGTGCGCGACCGCGACGCGGCGACGCGGGACATCAACTACTCAAAGAACCAGGAGAAAGAACCCCACCCCACCCCACCCGTCCTGCACCTGACGCGTCCCGGGGAGCGCGTCACCCACACGGGTGAGGTTTGCCAACTGAGCTGGATTTCGCACCGGTTGCCCGGCATATGCTCACGCCACCAGACCAGCACATACGTCGGCCCCCGGCCGGGACTGCAATCCCGATCGAGGGCCTGACCACCAAGGAAGAGACAGCTTCCCGATGGATACCCCGCAGAATACTGCGCTCACGCGCGCCCTGACAGAGCTTCCCGGGCCTCTCCCGGCCCGTGGCGTGATCCACGTCGTCATCCGGCACACCGACCGCTTCACCGTCGTCGGCAACCACCTCGCCCAGCACCCCACCCTCAGCACCACCGCCGTGGGCCTCGCCGTACGCATCCAGTCGCTGCCCCAGGGCACCGAGGTCGGCGTCAAGGCGCTCGCAGCCCGCTTCCCCGAAGGTGAGAAGCTCATCGCCGCCGCCCTGCGCGAGCTGGAAGCCTACGGCTACCTGCAACGGGCCCGCACCCGCCTGCCCAACGGCCGGATCGTCACCCGCACGGTCTTCTGCAACCAGCCTGCGGCGCTGGTACGGCCCCGGGCTGTGGCGCCTCCGCCACAGGTACAGCTCACCGACGTACAGCAGGAGCAGGCACCCGAAGCGCCCGCCCCGCAGGATCACGTCCCCTTCGTCACGCTCGTCCCGCCGCCCACCGCACCCAGGCAGCCGCCCCCGCCCGTCCCCCAGCCCCGCGAGCTCACCGCCGAACTGGACCGTGCGGCCACCGCGCTCCTCAGCGACCTCCGCCGCCACGCACACCAGCTCGTCCTCTCCGAGAACGACATCCGCCAACTCGCCCCCGCCGTCGCCACCTGGCTGGAACGCGACGCCCACCCCGACACCATCCGCCACACCCTCACCAACGACCTGCCCCAGCCTCTCCACCACCCCGCCAAACTCCTCAAACACCGCCTCACCGTGCTCCTCCCCTCACCCCTCCCCGGCGCCGACGACCTTGCCGCTCCCGCGCGCCCACGCATCGCCGTGACCCCGTTCCAGACCTGCGACGGCTGCGAACGTGCCTTCCGAGCCCCCACCCCCGGCCGCTGCCGCGACTGCCGGAACGCACACGGGACCGCACAGGCCGCCGCCTGAGCGTGGCGTCACTCGGCCTTACCGAGCGTGCTGCGGGCCGCGAGGCGGAAGTCCCTGACCGCTTGGTAGAGGGTGCGCTCCCGTTCGGCGGCCAGGGCTATGTCCTCGGCCTTGTCGGTGGTGTCGCCCGCGCGGGCGTTCTCGGCCATCCGCCGCATGACCTGCGAGAGATCGCTGGAGGCGCCGGGGCCGTGGGCACCGACGTTGAGCGACCCGCCTATGGACCGCTCGACGGTGTCGCGGCTGCGGCTGCGGCCGAGCCCTTGCCCTTGTCCTCGTCCCTGTTCCTGTCCTCGTTGCAGACCGGCTGTCACCACGCGCCGACCGGACTCCGTCCGTGCGCTGCGCCTGAGGCGGCGCGACGCCGAGGACCTCGCCCTGATGCGTGTCGACCAGATGGAGCGGGACGCCACGGTGGTGGACTTCACTGCCCGCCTGCTGACCGGTCTCGTCCGCACGGGAAACATCGATGCCCTCCACCAGGCGCTGCCCGAGGCGCTGCCGTGGACCACCTTCCTGCCGGAAGCCGACATCGACACCCTGATCTCCGAGCTGGTGGCCACGGCGAGCGGGGCCGTGGCGCTCGGCAATCTGGCTGCCATCGCCCTGCTGCTCACGCAGTGGCGGCACAGCGCGGAGGTCTACGGCGACCCTGCCCTCCTCGCAATCCTCACCCGTGACCACGAGGGCGGTCTCGGCCCTGTTCCAGCACCTGGCGCCGCCGAGTGAGCCCTAGGCGCGGAGACCGGGCGGCACCGCCGCCGGTCGGTGATGAGTACGACCTCCGGTTCGCCAACAGCGAGGCCGCGTGACGGCTGGGAACACCTCAGCCGTCACGCGGCAGGCAACTTACGCCGCGCTTTCGACGCGCTGCGCGCCGCCCCCGCCTCCCACGACCACCCTCAGCGTCAGCACCGCCTCAAGGGCAAGCTCGGAAGCACCGTTCTCAAGGGCCAGGAGCTCGAACGCTGGCAGTACGAGGGTACCGGCGGTGGGCGCATCTGGTACGTGATCGACCCCGTCGGCCGCACCGTGTGGATCACCTACGCGGGCACCGGGCATCCCAAAGCCACGGACTGATCACCCCGCCCACTCCGCCACCACCTCCCCGTCCTCCTCCACCCCCGTCGGGCGGAAGCCGAGCGAGGCGTAGAGGCGGGCGGCGGCCTCGTTGGACGGGGCGTAGGAGAGGCGGACGGCCGTGGAGCCCGGGCGGGCGGAGAGCCAGGTCGTCAGGGTGCGTACGGCGGCTGCGCCGATGCCCCGGGCCTGGTGGGCGGCGTCGATCAGCATGCCGCCCACCCAGTGCGAGCCGTCCTCGTCCCTCCCCCACATGATGTGGCCGGCCACCTCGTCGCCGGCCAGGACCGCCAGGGAGTTCCAGGTGTCCTCGCGGGCCGTCAGGACGAGGTAGCGGGCGGCCAGGGCCGGGACCCAGTCGCGCTGGTCGTCGCGGGGGGCACAGTCGGCGACCGCCCGCCAGTTGTCCGCGTCCACCTCGTGGAGGGTGACGGGGCGGCCCGCCTTGTCGGTGTGTCCGTACGTGATGATCATGCGGGGAGGGTAGAGCGGCGTGCGGCGCCCGGCCAGGGAATTACGGCGGCGTCATCGCCTGGCGGAAGCCCGTGTTCACCGCCAGGATCCCGCCGTCCACCCGCAGCGTCGTCCCCGTGATCCACGACGCGTCGGAGGAAGCGAGGAAGGCGACGGCGGACGCGATGTCCTCGGGGGTGCCGACCCGGCCGAGCGGGTAGAGCGCGGCGGCGCGCTCCAACTCCGCGTCGCGGCCCGACCAGGCGTCGGTGCGGATCGTGCCGGGGGCCACCAGGTTGACCCGTACGCCGCGCGGGCCCGCGTGGCCCGCCAGCGTACGGGTCAGGCTCGTCAGGCCCGCCTTCGCGGCGCTGTACGCGTGGCCGCCGAAGTCCTGCTCACCGTTGACCGAGCCGATGGTGACGATCGCGCCCCGGCCCGAGGCCACCAGGTGCGGCAGCGCGGCGCGGGCACAGCGGAACGGGCCGGAGAGGGTGATGTCCAGGTCGCGTTCCCAGGTCTCGTCCGGCTCGTCCTCGAAGAGCTCGGCGTCGTCGCTCGCCGCGTACGCGTTGTTGACCAGGACGTCCAGGCGGCCGAAGGTCTCGACCGCGTACGCCACCGCCGCCTCCACCGCCGTCCGGTCCGCCACGTCGCAGGCCAGGGAGTCGGCCGTGCCGCCCGCCTCCCGTATCGCCGCCGCCGTGTCGGACGCGCGCTTGGCGTCCAGGTCGGTGACGAGGACGGAAGCCCCTTCCGCCGCCAGGCGGTGGGCCGTTGCCGCGCCGATGCCCTGGCCGGCGGCGGTGATCAGGACGCTGTATCCATCGAAGCGGGCTCGTGTCCCAGGCGTTGCGGGTGTCATAGCGCCGACCGTACTGCCCTGACCAGCGCTTGGGCACGGGGGTCGGCGGTGACTCCCTTCTGGAGGCCGTTGGTGACGTAGCCCAGCGCGACGCCCGACTCCGGGTCCGCGAAGCCGAGCGAGCCGCCCCGGCCGGGGTGGCCGAACGAGCCAGGGCCCAGCAGCGGGGCCGCCGGGCCGTGCAGCATGTAGCCGAGGCCGAACCGGGTGTTGACGACGAGGACCCGGTCGGGGCCCGCCGACTCCTCCGTGCGGGCCAGGGTGAGGGTGGCGGGGGCGAACAGGCGGCGGTGGCCGTCGACCGGGCCGATCATCGCGGCGTAGCAGTGGGCGAGGCCCCGGGCGGTCGCGATGCCGTTGGAGGCGGGGAGTTCCGCCGTACGGTAGGCGGCGTCGTTCTCGTCGGGCAGCGGGTCGATCGCCCCGAAGGCACGGCGGGTCAGCGAGCCCGGGTCGCGGTAGGCGTCGACGACCGAGCGCTTGGGGCGTACGCGCAGGGAGCCGGAGGCCTCCGCCGGGGCCGGGGGCTCCACCGGGCCGATGCGGCCGATGCGGTGGGCCTCGTCGGCCGGGAGCCCGAACCAGAAGTCCAGGCCGAGCGGGCGCGCGATCTCCTCCGCGATCCAGCGGCCGATGGTGCGGCCGGTCGCGCGGCGGACTAGCTCGCCGATGAGCCAGCTGTACGTCTGGGCGTGGTAGCCGTGGTCCGTGCCCGGCTCCCACTCCGGGCGCTGGGCCGCGACGGCCGCCGGCCCGGAGACTCCGTCCGCGGCCTCGGCGGGCGTGAGGGCGCGGTCCAGGGCCGGGACCCCGGCGCGGTGGGCCAGGAGGTCGCGGACCAGGACGCGTTCCTTGCCGTTCGCCTTGAACTCCGGCCAGTAGGTGGAGGCCGGGGCGTCCAGGTCCACCTGCCCGCGCTGGTGGAGGAGTAGGGGGACGGCGGCGGCGATGCCCTTGCCCGCCGAGCGCACGATCTGGACGGTGTCGACGGCCCACGGTTCGGTGCCGTCCACGTCCCTCGTGCCGGCCCACAGGTCGACGACCTTGCGCCCGTCCCGGTAGACGGCGACGGCCGCGCCGCGCTCGCCCCGCTGCTCGAAGTTCCGGACGAAGGCGTCCCGGACCGATTCGAACCCGGGGTCCACCGTCCCCCGTACGTCCACGCTCACGTCCACGCCCGCTCCCGTACCCGCCGCTGTGCCCGCGCCCGCGCTCCCACTCATCCCCCCATGGTGCACGGCCGGGTGGGGTGCGCGGTGGGCGGGTCGCCGGGTCCCTTCAGGCCGTCACGAGCTGTTCACGGCGATGGAACGGTCACCGCCCTCGGGTCGAAGCCGAACGGCAGCTCCAACCGGTGCGCGCGCGTCAACTCCTCGTCGCAGAGGAGCTCCTGCGTACGTCCGTCGGCGACGATCACGCCCTCACCGAGGATCACCGCGCGCGGGCAGAGCTCCAGCGCGTACGGCAGGTCGTGGGTGACCATCAGCACCGTGACGTCCAACGAGCGCGGCATTTCGGGCGCTCGCCCCGTTCGCGGCGCGCGCCACGGAGGCTGACGGCGACCGCGCCCGTGGCGAACACCCCGGCGGCGACGGAGACAGGTGCATCGATGAAAGCATCGGGTACATGCATGGGAGCCATCAACAGTGGTGCTCTCCTGCGAACCATAGGCACGAGCTGGCGCCGGCATCTGCGCGGCATCCACCGTCGACGAGGCCCTGGACCTCACCCGCTGTAACGGTGAGCAGACACCCACCGCGCCAGTTCCGTGAAATATGGGACATTAGAGGGCAGAAGGATCGATATAGGAGGAGCCGGCCCATGTCCCCTGTGATCGAAGAACATGCACGCGCCCGGCTCATCACCGATGGCCCTCTGACCCGCCCGGTCCCGGTCGACCTGCGCTACGACGCCGCCGACGATCCGCGCACCGTCCACATCGCCCTGCCCGACGGCACCGACTGGGCGTTCGGCCGCGACCTCCTGGAACGCGGTCTGCGCACCCCGATCGAGCGGGGGGCGGTCCGCGTCTGGCCCTGCGGCCGTACGCAGCTGATCGTGGAGCTGCACTCGACGGACGGGGTCGAGGTGTTCCAGTTCGAGATCAGGACGCTGATCCGCTTCCTCGCCCGCACCCGCGCGCAGGCCCCAGCGGCGGACGGGACCGCCGAGAAGCGCCCGTCCCGCACCACGACCACCGCCTCCGCCGCCACCCGCCCGGAGCGGGACGCGCCGGCGGCCCGCGGCTGAGACCGGACGCAGGCGGGGAAGGCCCCCGTGACGCAGGCGAAGAAGACCCCCGTGCTCATCGCACGGGGGTCTTCTTCGCGCCCCGGTCCCCCGTCCCCACAGGTAACCGGCGCTTCCGGGGCCGCGCTCCGCTCCTACGCGGCCCCGGGGCTCATGGAGGACTCGAACGGCTCCGCGGAGTCCCCACGTACAACTGGTCCGGACGGCCCGGGCGGGCTCAGACGCGTACGAGCTCGCGCTCGCCGCCGTCACCGCCCTCGGAGCCGGAACCGGCGGTCTCCTCCGTCAGCTGCTTCCGCAGCTTCTCGCCCTCCACGTCCACGTTGGGCAGTGCCCGGTCCAGCCAGCGCGGCAGCCACCACGCCCGCTTGCCCAGCAGGGCCAGGACCGCCGGCACGATCGCCATGCGCACCACGAACGCGTCGAACAGGACGGCGATGGCGAGCGAGAAGCCGATCATCTTGATCATCTGCTCGCTGGATCCGATGAAGCCCGCGAAGACCGCCATCATGATCACCGCCGCTGCCGTGACCACCCGTGCGCCGTGCTTGAAGCCGGTCACGATGGCCTGGCCGGGGCTCTCGCCGTGGACGTACGCCTCGCGCATCCGGGTGACGAGGAAGACCTCGTAGTCCATCGCGAGACCGAAGACCACACCGACCATGAAGATCGGCATCATGCTCATGATCGGACCGGTCTGCTCGACCCCGAAGAGCGAGCCGAGCCAGCCCCACTGGAAGACGGCGACGACCGCGCCGAGGGCCGCGACCACCGAGAGCAGGAAGCCGAGGGCCGCCTTCAGCGGGACGAGGATCGAGCGGAAGACCAGCATCAGCAGCAGGAACGCGAGGCCGACGACGAGCGCCAGGTAGGGCAGCAGCGCGTTGTTCATCTTCTGCGAGAAGTCGATGTTCATCGCGGTGGCGCCGGTGACCAGGACCTCGGCCCCGGTGTCCGCCTTGATGTCCTTGCCCATGTCACGGATGTCGTGGACGACCTCCTCCGTGGCGTGCGAGGACGGCCGGTCCTTCGGGATGACCGTGATCATCGCGGTGTCGCCGGCCTTGTTGAAGTTGGCCGGGGTGACGGCGACGACGCCGATCCCCTCGATCTCCTCGGCGACCCGCGCGGCCGCGGCCTTGGGGTCGGAGCTGCCCTTGCCGTCCATGACGACCATGAGCGGGCCGTTGAAGCCGGGGCCGAAGCCGTCGGAGAGCAGATCGTACGCCTGGCGCTGCGTGGTCGACTTCGGCTGGGCGCCGTCGTCGGGCAGGCCCATCTCCAGCGAGGCGGCCGGTACGGCGATGACGCCGAGGCCGAGGACGCCGACCAGCAGGACCCAGACCGGCCTGCGCAGCACGAACCGCGCCCAGCGGGTGCCCATGTTCGGCTTGGCCTCGGGACGCATCTCCGCCTCGGCGGCCTTGCGCGCCTTGCGGCCCATGACCCGCTTGCCCGCGAAGCCCAGCAGGGCCGGGACGAGGGTGAGGGCGATGACCACGGCGATCGCGACCGTACCGGCGGCGGCGAAGCCCATCTTCGTCAGCATCGGGATGTTGACGACGGCCAGGCCCACCAGGGCGATGACCACGGTCAGGCCCGCGAAGACGACGGCGGAGCCGGCCGTACCGACAGCCCGTCCGGCGGCCTCCTCACGCTCCCGGCCCTCGGCCAGTTCGGCGCGGTAGCGGGAGACGATGAAGAGGGCGTAGTCGATGCCGACCGCGAGGCCGATCATCATGGCGAGCGTCGAGGTGGTGGAGCCGAGGTCCAGGACGTTGGCCAGCGCCGTGATCAGCGAGACCCCGATACCGACCCCGATCAGGGCGGTCAGCAGCGGCAGCCCGGCCGCTATCAGCGAGCCGAAGGTGATGACCAGGACGACGGCGGCGATGGCGACGCCGATGATCTCGGCGGCCCCGGTGTGCGGCATGACCTGGAGCGCGTCACCGCCGATCTCCACCGTCATGCCGCTGTTCTGCGCGTCCTTGCCCGCGCCCTTCAGGGCGTCCGTCGTCCTGTCGGTCAGCTCCATGGAGTTGACCTTGTAGGACACCGAGACGTACGCCGTCGAACCGTCCTTGCTCACGGCCTGGACCTCGAACGGATCGTCGACCTTGGCGATCTGGCCGGAGCCGGAGCCCAGCTCCTTGACGATGCCCTGGATCTCGCTCTTGTTGGCCGAGTCGGTCACCTTCTCGCCCTCGGGCGCCTTGAAGACGACCCGGGCGGTGGCCCCGTCGGCACTGGTGCCGGGGAAGCGCTGTTCCAGCAGGTCGAAGGCGCGCTGCGCCTCCGTACCGGGGATGGAGAAGGAACTGGAGGTGGCGGTGGACGCGGAGGCCGCGCCGAATCCGGCGAGCGCCAGCAGTGCCACCCAGACGAGGGCGACATAGCGGCGGCGCCGGAAGGCGAGCCGTCCGAGCTTGTAGAGAAAAGTGGCCACGGAGGCGTACTCCCGGTCAGGTCGTGTGGGTGGAATTGGGCGTGAGGAACCAGCCCGACGACGAGAGCGGCGTGTCAGGGTCAGGGTCGGGGAGAGGGCCGTGCGGGTGGGACGGGGACGTCAGGAGGACATCAGGGCGGGGCGTCAGACTCCGAGAGCGGGGAGGATCACGGAGTCCGTGTAATCGATGAGGAACGCCTGGTCGAGCGGGCGGTCCTCGATCAGCTGCCGGGCGGCCAGCGCGCCGACCAGCATGTGCGGGATGTACTTCAGCGCCGGGTTGTCGGCGCGCAGCTCACCCCGGTCCACCGCCCGTTGCAGCAGTTGGTCGAGGCCGGTCATCTCCGGCTCGATCAGCAGCTCACGCAGGGCCTGGAGCAGCTCGGGGTACTCATGGACGGCATGGCTCAGACCCCGCATCAGCGCGGCGTCCTTCTCCATCTGGCAGTCGTCGGTCCGGCTCAGCGCCGCATGGAAGTCCCCACGCAGCGAACCGGTGTCGATGTCGGCGAGGCTCCCCGGCTTGCTGTGCCGCAGCGCTCTGGCCACCAGTTCGGGCTTGGAGCCCCACTGGCGGTAGAGAGTGGCCTTGCTGGACCGGGCGCGGGCGGCGACGGCGTCCATGGTCAGGGCGTCGTAGCCGACCTCGCGGAGCAGGTCGAGGACGGACTCGTAGAGCTCTCCCTCACGCTCGGGTGTCAGCCTCGTGCGTGCCATGTGCCGACCTCCTCCGCGCTTCTGTCCACCGGGCCTCGCGCTTCTGCCCGCCGGGCCGGAGTCCCGTTCAGCATCGAACGAAACCGTTTCGTACACGTGAACCGTACCCCCGCCGCCCAGCGAAACGAAATCGTTTCGCTTGTGGGCTGCACCACAAGTTGCCCCGGGCCCCTCGCGCGGAAAGCATTGAGGGGTGAGTGACGACGTCGCGTATCTCCGGTTCCCGCACCTCCACCAGGACATGCTCTGCTTCGCCGCCGAGGACGACCTGTGGGTCTCCCCCCTCGCGCCGGCGGGCCACCGGCCGGGACGGGCCTGGCGGGTGACCGTCGACCGGACCCGGGTCAGCCATCCACGCTTCTCGCCCGACGGCACCTCCGTCGCCTACACGACCTGGCGCACGCTCGACCCCGAGATCCACCTCGCCCCGGCCGACGGCGGCCCGGCCCGCCGGCTCACCTACTGGGGCTCGACCGATGCCCGGGTCTGCGGCTGGAGTCCCGATCCGGCCGACACCGCCCAGATCCTCGCCGTCTCCTCGCACAACCAGCCGTTCTCCTACTTCTCCTGGGCCTACAGCCTCCCCACCGACGGCAGCCCGGGCGGGCGGCTCCCCTGGGGCCCGGTCTCCGACATCGCGGTCGCCGACATCGACGGCGAACGCCGCACCCTGCTCCTCACCGGGACGCCCCCGCACGAACCGGCCGCCTGGAAGCGCTACCGGGGCGGGGCCATGGGCCGCCTCTGGCTGCACGGCGAGCGGCTGCTGCCGGACATCGACGGCCACCTCGCCTCGCCGATGTTCGTCGGCCGCCGCATCGCGTTCCTCTCCGACCACGAGGGTGTCGGCAACCTCTACTCCTGCCGGACCGACGGCACCGGTCTGCGCCGCCACACCGACCACGACGCCTTCTACGCCCGCAACGCCTCCAGCGACGGCCACCGCGTCGTCTACCAGTGCGCCGGCGACCTCTGGCTGGTCGACGACCTGGAGTCGCCGGACGCCACCCCGCGCAAGCTGGAGGTACGGCTCGGCGGGCCGCGCACCGGCCGGCGCCGCCACCAGGTGCCCGCCGCCAGCAACGTCGACTCGCTCTCCGTCGACGAGACGGGCCGGGCCAGCGCCGTCACCGTGCGCGGCAGCCTCTACTGGCTCACCCACCGCGACGGCCCCGCCCGCACCATCAGCGACACCCCGGGGGTGCGGGTGCGGCTGCCGGAGATGCTCGGCAGCGGGGGCCAGGTCGCGTACGTCACCGACGCGGACGGCGAGGACGCGGTGGAGATCGCCTACCTGCCGCGCGCCAGTGGCGACCGCGCCCCGCGCCGGCTCGCCTCGGGGCAGCTGGGCCGGGTGCAGGAGATGATCTCCGACCCGGACGGCGAACGCCTCGCCATCGCCTCGAACGACGGCCGGCTGCTGCTCCTGGACACGGGAGAGGCGGAACCTGCGGCGTCCGAGGACAGGGGTCCCAACGGCTCCACCCGCGCCGACCTCTACGCGGCGACCGGCGCGGCCCTCCTGGACAGCGCGGCCCCGGTCGACGAACACCCCGGCCTCACCGAGCTGATCCGCTCGGTCAACGGGCCCGTCCGCGACCTGGCCTTCTCGCCCGACGGCGACTGGCTGACCTGGTCGCACCCGGGCATCGGCCGCTCGCTGCGGCAGATCAAGCTGGCCCGGATCTCCGGCCCCGGCGCCCCCGTGATCGTGGACGTCACCAACGGCCGCTTCGAGGACGAGAACCCGGTCTTCACGGAGGACGGCCGCTACCTCGCGTTCCTGTCCTGGCGGGGCTTCGACCCGGTGTACGACGTCCACACCGGCGACCTCTCCTTCCCGCTCGGCTGCCGCCCGTACCTGGTCCCGCTCTCCTCCGCGACCCCGTCACCCTTCGCGCTCTCCCCGGACGGGCGCCCGGCGGCGGGCGGGCTCGACCCGGTGGACGTACCGGACGGAGGGGGTACGTCGGAGGGTTCGACGGTGATGGTGGAGTTCGAGGGCCTGGAGAGCCGGGTCACGCCGTTCCCGGTCTCCGCCTCCAAGTACTCGGCGCTGCACCCGGTGAGCGGCGGCGGTCTGGTCTGGCTGCGGTGGCCGATCTCGGGGGCGCTGGGCGAGACGTTCGCGAACCCGGCCGACATGTCGGGGCGGCCGACGCTGGAGCACTTCAACATCGCGAAGGCCCGTAAGACCGAACTGGTCGACCACCTCGACTGGTTCGCGGTCAGCGGCGACTGCTCCCGCCTGGTGGTGATGGACGACGGCGAGCTGCGCGCCCTGCCCGCGACCGAACCGGGCGACACCGACTCCACGGTCTATCTGGACCTGCGCCGCATCCTGCACGAGGTCGACCCGGGGGCGGAGTGGCGCCAGGCGTACGGGGAGGCGGGCCGGATCATCCGCTCCTACTTCTGGGAGCCGGACATGTGCGGCATCGACTGGGGCGGGGTGCTGGACCAGTACCGCCCGCTGGTCGAACGGGTCGCCTCCCCCGACGAGTTCGCGGACCTGCTGCGCGAGGTGCTGGGCGAGCTGGGCACCTCGCACGCGTACGTCTCCCCCGCCCGCCGCAACGAGGGCCCGCCGCACTACCAGCGGGCGATCGGGCTGCTCGGCGCCAACCTGGTCTGCCGGGACGGCGCCTGGACGCTCCAGCGCATCCTGCCCGGCGACTCCTCCGACTCCAAGGCCCGTTCGCCGCTGGCCGGTACGGGGATCAGGGAGGGCGCGGTCCTCACCCACGTGGACGGCCGCCCGGTGGACCCGGTGACGGGCCCGTTCCCGCTGCTGACGGCGGCGGGCGGCACCACGGTGGAGCTGACGTTCACCCCGGCGGGCGGCGGGCCCTCGCGCCGGGTGGCGATCATGCCCCTGGTGGACGAGCGCCCCCTGCGCTACCAGGACTGGGTGGCCAAGCGGCGTGACGTCGTACGGGAGTTGAGCGGCGGCAAGTGCGGCTACCTGCACATCCCGGACATGGGCGGATCCGGCTGGGCCCAGTTCAACCGGGACCTGCGCCTGGAGGTCTCCCGCCCCGCGCTGATCGTGGACGTACGGGGCAACGCGGGCGGCCACATCAGCGAGCTGGTCGTGGAGAAGCTCACCCGCAAGATCCTCGGCTGGGACCTGACCCGCAACGCCCAGGCGGTGAGCTACGCGTCCAACGCGCCCCGGGGCCCGGTGGTGGCCCTGGCCGACGAGGCGACCTCCTCCGACGGTGACATGATCACCGCCGCGTTCCGGCTGCTGAGGCTGGGCCCGGTGGTGGGCCAGCGGACGTGGGGCGGAGTGGTCGGCATGACCGGCCGACACCGCCTGGGTGACGGCACCGTGATCACGGTCCCGATGAACGCCGCCTGGTTCGACACGTACGGCTGGTCGGTGGAGAACCACGGTGTGGAACCGGACGTGAAGGCACTGCGCACCCCTCTGGACTGGGCGGAGGGACGGTACGCGGTGCTGGACGACGCGGTGCGGGTGGCACTGGACCTCCTGGCGGCCCACCCGGCCTCGACACCGCCGTCGTACGACACGGCCCCCAACCTGCGGCGACCACCGCTGCCGCCGCGGGGCCGCTGAGCCTCGGAGCTCCGGAGCCCGCTCCTCAGCCGCCGGAGGGGCTTGGGTTTCCCGAACGCCGCTCGTAGACCGTCACCCGGCGCCCCCGGGCCTGTTCGTCGGCCACGGCCCTGAAGTGGGTCCGCAGCACGGAGACCTTCGCCCTCTCCCGTTCGGCGGCGGGCGGCCGCGCCACCCCGGGTGCGTCCGTCACCAGCAGGATCCGCCGCTGGGCCGGCACCGCCGCCCGTATCCGGTCCGGCCGTGACTCCGTGCCCTTCAGGGTTCCGGATTCCTCGGGGCTCCGCGCCAGAGCTATGTCCCGGAGGCCCGAGAAGGCGTCCGGGGAGACCAGCCGGCGGTGAGGACGTCGTCCACCCGGCTCGCCGGGGACCGTTTGGCGAGCGCCTGGGGCAGCAGGGACGCCATCGCCACGGCCATCACCACGGGGAGAACGCAGGGCGCGGCCCGCGGGCGGTGACGTGCCACGGCCTGTACCGCCGCACCGATGGCCACGCCGATCAGCAGGGCCAGCAGCGGCAGCCCGACGGCCGCCGCCGAGAGCCGCCGCGCCCGGGGGCGGTCCGCCCGCGGCTGGCCCGCACGGTTCTTGTCCGTACGAGACCCGTCCGTACGCGGCCGGTCCAGGAGGGCGCCGTGCAGGGCAAGATGGCAAAGACCCTCAGGCCCCCGCACCGACCATGCGTCGTACGCACAGCAGTACCGCACTCGATCGAACTCCTCGCGACAAGCTCCGGGCAACAAGAAGGAGGCGCATCCGGTCACCCGGATGCGCCTCCTGACGCGACGCGCACGCACGCGCACAGCGCAGCGCGCACGCGTCACACCTCAGCGACCGTCAACGGTCGAAGCGCTCGCGCGCCTGGTCCTTCGCGTCCTGAGCCCGGTCCCGCAGGCCGGTCGACGCGTCGGAGCCGTGCTCCTGGTCGCGGTTGCGGTCGCGACCCTTCGAGCCACGCTGCTGGGCCTCGTCCTTGCCCTGCCCGGCCTTCTGCTTGGCCTGGTCGGCGAGGTCCTGCGCCTTGTCCTTGAACTGGTCTGCGATACCCATGCTGTTCACTCCTGTGGGATGCCTGAGGTACGTGTGGAATGGCCCCCAGCGGGGCCGTGCTCAGCGTTACACGCCCTGACATCCCGCGCATTTCGGACTGCTACCGAACGTCACGTACGGTCAGCACGCTCCGCACGCGCGTCCTGGTCCGCTGCTCCCCCGGCCCCCACAAGCCCCTTCGACACCGTGTGCAGCCGCGGCTCGAAGCGCCGCATCTCGCGCCGTCCGCCGAACGCGATGACGGAGGGCAGGTAGCCGCGGACCGACTGCATCCCGCGCAGCCATCCCTGGGCGTACACGTGCGGGGAGCGCCGCGCGATGCCGTCCACGATGCGCTCGACGGCCGGGCCGAGCGGGTACGTACGGTTCATCGGCCACGGCAGCCGCTGGCGCAACTCCCGCATCACGTCGTCCTGGTCGGCTCCGCGCACCATGTCGGTGTCGGTCCAGGAGAGGTAGCCGACGCCGACCTTGACACCCTTGTGGCCGACCTCGGCCCGCAGGCTGTGCGCGAACGCCTCCACGCCCGACTTGGAGGCGCAGTACGCCGTCATCATCGGCGCCGGGGTGATCGCGGCCAAGGACGCTATCTGGAGGAAGTAGCCGCGGCTCTCCATCAGCACCGGCAGGAACGCCCGCCCGGTGACCGCCCCGCCGATCAGGTTCACCTCGATGACCCGCCGCCAGGCGTCCGGGTCCGAGTCGGCGAACGGGCCGCCCGAGGCGACGCCCGCATTGGCGACGACCACGTCGACCTTGCCGAACCGCTCCTTGACCTCACGCGCCACCTGCGCCATCGCCGCGTGGTCGGTGACGTCGGCGAACCAGTGGTCGCTCTCGCCGTGCAGCCGCTCGGAGACCTTCTTCAGCTCGTCCGGCTCCAGGCCGACGAGCGCCAGCGTCGCTCCGCGCGCCGACAGCTTGCGGGCCAGCAGCTCGCCCACGCCCCGGGCCGCGCCGGTGACGACGACGACCTGGCCCTCCAGACTGCGCCTGCTGCTCATGCGACATCCTCCTTCTCGGACGTGGCGGACGTGGCGGCCGTCGGGGCTGCGACGTACCGGGTGGTGAGTTCCCTGAGCTTCGCCGTGACGGCCTCCGGGGCCTCCACCGGCGTCATGTGCCCCATGCCGGCCAGCTCGGTCAGCCCGAGCCCGACCGGCAGCGCCGCCGCGATGGCGCGCGCGTGGACCGGCGGGGTGAGCCGGTCGTCCGTACCGGCGATGACCGCCGTCGGCACCCGCAGCTCCCGCACGTCCGCCGTCACGTCCAGCTCGGCGAGTACGTGACCCCATCCCACCCGTGCGCGGCGCGGGCAGGCGTGCACGATCCGGGCGCAGACGCCGACCCGGTCCGGGGCCGAACCGGCGCCCATGGTCGCGTACCTGAGGAGCCTCTTCGAGACCGGGTTGACCGGCCCGAGCGGCGCCTTCGCCCCCAGGACCGCGGCCGTGATCCGGGTCCGGAACGCGCTCGCCCGCAGCGGCAGGACGAGGGCCTCGGCGGTCAGTCGCCCGCTGCCGGTGGAGCAGAGCAGGACGGCGGCGGCGTGCTCGCGCAGCCCGGGTCTGCGGGCCGCGGCCATCAGCGTCATCCCGCCCATGGAGTGCCCGGCCAGCACCGCCTTCCGCCCGGGGGCGAGGGTGGCGGCGAGTACGGCTTCGAGGTCGTCGGCGAGCGCGTTGACGCTGTAACCGCCGGAGCCGGGCTCGGGGCTGAGGCCGTGCCCGCGCTGGTCATAGGCGATGACGCGGTGGTCGGCGGCCAGGTCCCGGACCTGCGCGGCCCAGAAGTGGGTGTTGCAGGTCCAGCCGTGGGCCAGGACCACAGCGGGGGCGTCCTCGGGGCCGTGCAGCTCGACGTGGACGCGGGAGCCGTCGGCGGACGTGACGAAGAGTTCGCTCGCCGGCACGGGTGGGGCGTCGTCGCGGTGCAGGAGCCGGCTCATCGCGCGGCCTCCTCGACGACGTCGCCGCCGCCGGACCCCACGGATTCCGCCGTCTCCACGGCCTCGCGCTCATCGCGCCCCGGCTGCTCCGGTACGAGCCCGCTCCCGCCCGGCCTCCCGGCGCCCGGCTTCCCGGCCCGGATGACGTCGTACTCCGCGAGGTCCACCGACCGCGTCTGCCGCCGGAACTCCCCCGTCGTGCCCGGCCAGACCGTCGTGTTGCGGCCCTCCGCGTCCAGGTACCAGCTGGTGCAGCCGCCGGTGTTCCACACCGTGCGCTTCATCCGCTCCTGGACCCGGTGGTTCCAGGCGGTGACGGCGGTGGAGCGGGCGCCGAGCGCCGCGCGGCCGCCGAGCACGTTCAACTGGCGCAGGTAGTCGGCCATGTAGTTCAGCTGGGACTCGATCATCAGGATCATCGAGGAGTTGCCGAGCCCCGTGTTGGGGCCGATGATCGTCATCCAGTTGGGGAACCCGGCGGCGGTCGCGCCGCGCAGCGAGTTCATCCCGTCCTTCCAGGACTCGGCGAGCGTGATGCCCTCCTCACCGACGACCCGTTCCGCGATCGGCATGTCCGTCACATGGAAGCCGGTGCCGAAGATGATCGCGTCGACCTCGGCCTCACTGCCGTCGGCGGCGACGACGGTGGAGCCGCGAATCTCGCTGAGCCCGGAGGCCACGACGTCCACATTGGGCTGGGCGAGGGCCGGGTAGTAGGTGCTGGAGAGCAGGATGCGCTTGCAGCCGATGCGGTAGTCCGGGGTCAACTTGGCCCGCAGGGCCGGGTCCTTGATGGACCGCGCCATGTTGGACTTGGCTATCTTCTCCACCAGGCCCAGCTGGTCGGGGTGCTTGGTGAACGCGCTGACCTGCAACTCCCTTATGCCCCAGAGCAGTCCGCGGCGTGCGGTGCCGGTTGCGGGTACCGCCCGGTGCAGTGCGCGCTCGGCCTTGCTGATCGTGCGGTCCACGCGCGGCATGACCCACGGGGGCGTGCGCTGGAAGAGCGTGAGCTTCGCGGTCTCCGGCTGGATCGCCGGGACGATCTGGATGGCGGAGGCGCCCGTTCCGACCATCGCGACCCGCTTGCCCGCCAGGTCGTAGTCGTGGTCCCAGCGCGCGGAGTGGAAGACCTTGCCGGGGAAGGAGTCGAGCCCGGGTATGTCGGGCATCTTGGGGTCGGAGAGCGGCCCGGTGGCGGAGACGACGACATCCGCGCGCAGGACCGACCCGTTGGCGGACTCGATCACCCAGTAGAGGTTCTCCTTGTCCCAGCTCATCAGCTTCACCTCGTGGTTCAGCCTGATGTGCGGGCGGAGCCCGAAGGTGTCGGCGACGCTCTCCAGGTAGGCCCGGATGTGCTCCTGGCCGGAGAAGGTGCGCGGCCAGTCGGGGTTGGGCGCGAAGGAGAAGGAGTAGAGGTGGGACGGCACGTCACAGGCGCAGCCGGGATAGCTGTTGTCGCGCCAGGTTCCGCCCACCGAGTCGGCCCGCTCCAGGACGACGAAATCGGTGATGCCCTCGCGGCGCAGCCGGACGGCGGCCCCGAGGCCCCCGAATCCGGTACCGATCACCGCCACACGTACGTGTTCCTGCTGGGCCATGCTGCCGCCTCCCCGCGGTACGTCACGCGATTACGCCAGCAATCACTGGCATGGTTCGGAGAGTAGAGCAGGCTCGTACCGATGGGTAGGGGTCGGACCGAGGAAAGTTACTGGCGGTACAACATAGGGTGCCCCTGTGGCTGACGGACGCGAGCACCGCGAATACCGCATGGAGGAGCTGGCCGAGGAGGCCGGCATCACCGTGCGGACCCTGCGCTTCTACCGGGAGCGCGGCCTGATCCCGCCACCCCGCCGCGAGGGCCGGATCGCCTGGTACGACGACCACCACCTGGCCCGCCTGCGGACCATCACGGGCCTGCTGGAGCGCGGCCACACCCTCAACGGCATCGCGGATCTGGCCGCCACCTTCGAGAGCGGGCGCGATGTCGCCGAGGTGCTGGGGCTGGGTGAGCCGACCGAGGAGACCCCGGTCCGGCTCACCCCGGAACAGCTCGCCGACTACTTCGAGGGCGAGGTCACCCCGGAGAACCTGGCCACCGCCCTGGACCTGGGCTATCTCGCCACCGACGGGGACGAGATCGTCCACATCAGCCGGCGCCTGCTGGAGGTGTCGGCGGAGCTCGTACGGGAAGGGGTGCCGCTGGCCACGGTGCTCTCCTCGGGCCGCCGCGTCCGCGAGCACGCGGACGCTCTCGCCGAAATCTTCGTACGCGTCCTGCATGCCCACGCCGCGGAGACCGAACCGGCCCAACTGCGGCCGCTGGCCCGCGCGGTGGTGGACGCGGAGCTGTCGATGGCGCTGGACCGGAGGCTGCGCCGCGAGGACGGCACACAGCCTCCGAAGGCGTAACGCCCCCGTAGCCCAGCTCGGCGCTACCGCTCGTAGACGACCGTCACCGGCGCGTGGTCGCTCCAGCGCTCGCCGTGGGTGGCGGCCCGCTCGACCCACGCCTTCACCGCACGCGCGGCGAGCCCCGGGGTGGCGATCTGGTAGTCGATACGCCAGCCCGCGTCGTTGTCGAAGGCGCGCCCCCGGTAGGACCACCAGCTGTACGGTCCCTCGGCATCCGGGTGCAGCAGCCGTACGACATCGACGTACGCGGCCTCCGCGAAGACCCGGGTCAGCCAGGCCCGCTCCTCAGGGAGGAAGCCGGAACTCTTCTGGTTGGCCTTCCAGTTCTTCAGGTCGGCCTCCTGGTGGGCGATGTTCCAGTCGCCGCAGACCACGACCTCGCGGCCGTCCGCCGCCGCCCGCACCTTCAGACCCCGGAGGTAGGGCAGGAAGGCCGCCATGAAGCGCTCCTTCTCCTCCTGCCGCTCCGTGCCGACCTCACCGGAGGGCAGGTACAGGCTCGCGACGGTCACGCCGGGGAGGTCGATCTCGACGTACCGGCCGCTCGCGTCGAACTCCTCGGCCCCGGGCACGTCGTACCCGCCGAAGCCGATCTGGACCCGCTCCGGCGCCTGGCGGGAGTAGAGGGAGACCCCGGCGCGCCCCTTGGCGGCGGCGGGGGCGTGCACGGTGTGCCAGCCCTCGGGGGTACGGACCGCCTCGGCCAGCTGGCCGGGCTCGGCGCGGACCTCCTGGAGGCAGACCACATCGGCGTCGGTGCCCGCCAGCCATTCCACGAAGCCCTTCTTCGCGGCGGCGCGGAGCCCATTAACATTCACAGATGTAACAGTCAGCATCCAGAAACAGTACCTACCCCACCCCTACCCATAGATATACGATACTCGGCATGAATATCCGTCCGTCCCGTTTCGACCACCCCGACGCCGTCAAACTCAACGACCAGGTCCAGCTCGAATACGCCGAGCGCTACGGCGACGAGGGCGATGTCACATTCCTCGACCCCGCCATGTTCGATCCGCCGCGCGGTCTGTATCTGCTCGCCTACGACGAGCTGGAGCGCCCGGTGGCGACCGGTGGCTGGCGGACGCAGGACCGTAACCCGGAGGGCTACGAGGACGGCGACGCCGAGATCAAGCGGATGTTCGTGATCCCCGAGGGCCGCGGCCGGGGGCTGGCCCGCCGGATGCTCGCCGCCCTGGAGGAGGACGCCCGGGCCGCGGGCCGCGTCCGGATGGTCCTGGAGACCGGCGACCAGCAGCCGGAGGCCATAGCGCTGTACACCTCGTGCGGCTACACGGTCTGCGAGAGGAAGTTCGGCCACTACCGGGAGTACGAGAGCAGCATCTGCATGGCCAAGCCGCTCCAACAGCCGTGACACCTCATGGGGGCGTCGCCAGCACCTGCGTCCAGTAGGGCCCGCGTGGCGAGTCCGCGATGCCCACGCCCACGTGCGTGAAATCGCAGTTGAGGATGTCGTCGTCGCGGCCGGGGCTGCGGCGCCACTGGTCGGCGACGGCGGCCGGGTCGGCGTTCCCGGTGGCGATGGTCTCGCCGACGGCGGTCCACAGGTAGCCGGAGTCGGTCACCCGGTCGCCCATGCCCCGGCCCGTGGAGTCGGTGTGGCCGAAATAGTCATGGGCCGCCATGTCCTCGGAGTGGCGCTGGGCGACCTCGGTGAGCCGGGGGTCGGTGGTCAGCCGCGGGCAGTCGTTGTGGGCGCGCAGGGTGTTGACCTCGGCGACGAGGCGCGCCTCGGGACGGGGCTGCGCCCTGGGCTCCGGGCGCGGCGACGGCGGCGGGGCCACGGTGGAGGACGGCGAGGCGCTCCGGGCGGACGGGCTCGGCGTGGAGGTGGCCGTCGGGGACGCGGACGGGGCCGCCGCCGTGGTGACCGGTGCCGGGGCGGGCGCCGGGAGCTGCGTCGTACCCCCCTCGGCGCGGGGCGCGGGCGGGGCGGGCGACGAGGGCCACAGCAGTACGGCGACGGAGGTCACGGCGGCCGCGGCGGCCACCAGCCCCGCCGCCTTCCCCGCCGAGAACGCGGCCGGAGCCACGGCCGGGGCGACAGCGGCGGCGTGCTGACCCCCCTCGTACAACGGCACCACCAGCGCGAGCCCCGACAGCAGCCCCTCCGGCGGTACGAGCCCCGCGCTGCCGGCCGAGCAGGAGGCGCAGCCGCGTATGTGGCGGGCTATGCGCTTGCGCCACAGGGTCGTGGGCGCCCCGTCCCAGTCCTCCACCAGGGCGTCCAGGGACGGGCAGCGAGGTTCGGCGGCCAGCGCCCGGACGACCGCACGGCCGACGTCGAGCTGGTTCTTCACCCGCTGGACGCGTACGGCGGCGTGCTGCGGGGAGAGGCCGAGGGCCTCCGCCAGCTCGGCCCGGGTGAGTTCGCCGGTGGTCTCCAGCCACCACAGGGAGAGCACATCGCGTTCCGCGTCATCCAGCCAGCGGGTCGCCTCGGCGGTCTCGCGCCGCTGGCCGGAGAGCTCCAGGCGCAGGATGGTCAGGTCGACGAAGTCGGCCGCCGGGTCGGCCGGCTCGTCGGTCTCCTCCAGCGCGGCAGGGCGGTGGCCGAGGACGGACCAGCGGGTGCGGACCTGATTCATGGCGATGGCCACCAGCCAGGACCGGAACCGGGTGGGATCGCGCAGCGAGGAGAGGCCGGAGAGCGCCCGGAGCATGGTCTCCTGCACCACGTCGTCCACGTCCGGGTGGCCGTTGAGGGCGCGGCCCACGACGTTGTAGACGAGCGGCAGGTAGAGGGCGGCGAGCCGCTCCCCGGCTCCCTGGTCCCCGTCCCTGGCCGCGACGACCAGTGCGGTGACGTCCACGCCGTTCACGCTGTTCACCACGTGCTCACTTCCTCGGGCCGTGCGGAGGGCGCCGGGCAGCGCATCCCCGGAGTGTGGGGCAGGTCACTCCTGGGGGATTTGTTATCCGGTCCGTTTCCGGTGGTCAACCAGTATGCGGGGACCTTACGGTGCCCCGCGGCGGGAGTGCCGGGATGGGGGAGGGACATGTCGAGCAGGATGGAAGCCGGCGTCGGACTGCCGGACGCCGAGGGCGCCCCGAGCGCCACGAGCGCCCGCGATCTGCGCAGGGCGCTGAAGGCCGGGGCAGCCGAAGGTCCTCGCCGTGGCGGGCGATCGGCGGCCGGAACCCCTTCCCACGGCGGGTCGGCGCCGGGCGGGGCCTCCCCCCACAGCCGGTCCTCGCCGGCCGAGGCCTCCCCCAACGGCGGGCCGGTGCCGGGCGAGGCCCCTCCCCCGGGCGCCGACGCCTTTCCGGCGGCCCTGCGTGAGGCGCTGGGCCGCCGCGGCCTCTCCCTGGAGCGGGTGAGCGAACGGCTCAGGGCGCGCGGCATCGGCGTCAGCCAGGCCACGTTGAGCAGTTGGCAGCGCGGCCGCAGTCAGCCGGAGCGGGCCCGGTCGCTGCGGGCCGTGGAGGTGCTGGAGGAGATACTGGACCTGCCGGGCGGGGCCCTGCGCTCGCTGCTCGGTCCGCGCCGCCCGCGCGGCCGGGTCGCGCCGGCCCGGGGCGAGAGCGCGGCACTCCAGGTGCTGGGCAAGGACTCGGTGGTGGAGAAGGCGCTCGGCGAGCGGTTCCGCCACTTCAACCAGGGGACCGGCTCGCTGCTGATCCACGACGTGGTGACGCTGGGCGCGAGCGGAACGCTGAGCAACATCACGACGACCAATGTGCTGCGGGCCAGCCGCGCCGGAGCCGACCGCGCGCTGTTCGTGCTCAGCTTCGACGACGAACAGGCCGAGCCGCTCGACATCCGCGTCACCAGCGGACGGCTCGGCGAGGCGACGTACCTCAAGGGACTCAAATCCCTGGTGCTGGAAATCCACTTCGGCCGCGAACTCGCCAAACTGGATACGACCGTGGTGAGTTACGCGGTCGACGTGAGCCCTTCCCGGGAACCGGCCAACCACTACGAACGCTGGTCGCGGGCGAATCTGCACGAATACCTTCAGCAGGTCTTCTTCCATCCGGACGCGCTCCCCTCGGGCTGCCGGCGGTACTTCCGGGACCAGGTGGGCTCCCCGCCCCGCGCGCAGCGGCGCATTTCGATGAACGATTCCCACAGCACCCATGTGCTCGCCTCCCGGTGCAAACCCGGAGTGCACGGAGTGGCCTGGGATTTCGGCACGGCAGAATGATGGAGAGGGTGGAAATGCTGGAAACGGGAGACCGCCCAGGGTCAGTGGACGGTCTCCCGCGTATGCGGCACCTTCACCCGGTCGGGGCTACTTGGTGTTGAGTGTCAGCCCGTAGTGCTTGAGGGCATCGTCGAGCGGCTGGAAGTACGACGAACCGGGCGAGTTCACCTGGCCGTTGCACCGCTGGCTGACCGGCCCGCCGGAGGTCATCCCCTGGGCCTGGTTGCCGGAGACGTAGGCGCCTCCGCTGTCCCCGCCCTGGGTGCAGACGGAGGAGCTGGCGAGACCGGTCACGACGGTGTCCGGTCCGCCGTTCTGGTCGGTGTAGGTGACGCTGACGTTGTACGAGCCAACCTTGCCGCAGGTCCAGCCGGTGGTCTGGCCGGCCTTGCAGAGCGCCGAACCCTGCGGGGCCCGCTGGCTGCCCCGTACGGCGACGGTGCCCGCCTTGCCGTACGTGGTGATGTCCAGGCCGATGGAGTGGCCGGCGTCCACGGAGGCTATGCCCATGTCCACGCTGCGGGTACCGAGCGCGAACCGGGTGTGGGTGCCCTTGGCGAACCGGGTCCCGTTGTAGGCCAGTGCGGGCAGGTCCTCGATGCAGTGCCCGGCGGTCACGAGCACCTGCTTGCCGTAGCGGTCCTTCGCCCCGTACCCGACGGAGCAGAGGTAGCCGTTGAACGTCATGCGGCTGCCCGGCGGCACGACCGCCTGCGTCTCCAGCTTCTCCTGTCCCTGGATGACGCGTACGGCTTCGCCGTTGCTCTTCGCGGCCTTGAGGAAGGTACGGGTGGCGGCGTCCGTCGACCCGTTGACCTCGACGGTCACGGTGTCGGACGCGAGGTCCACGGACCACGCCGACACCCCGGCCGGGGCGCTCTTGAGGGCCTTGGCGTCGAGCTGGGCCTTGATCCGGTTCAGCTCGCCCTCGCCACGCTCCGGGACCCGTGCTGCGAGTCCCGCCGCCTTGACCTCCTGCGCCGCCTCGGCGTCGGCGGCGTTGACGACGAGCGTCCCGTCCTTGGCGAAGAAGGCCCCGAGGGTGGAGACCTTCTCGGCCCGCAGCTTCGCGAACCGGTCCTGCTGCCGTGCTTCCTTGTCGAGCCGCTCGACAGCCTCCTGCTCGCTCACGCCCAGGGTGGTGGCAAGAGCCTGGACCATCTCCGGCTGGTACTTCAGCGGCGCGGATTCCGCCGCACCGGCGTGAGCCCCTGTGGCGACTCCGGCCGACAGGAGGGCGCCGATGGAGGCCGCCACGATGTATCTGCGCGCGTTCTTCTTTCCGTGCTTCACGCGATTCCTTCCGCTACACGGGCGAAGTGTCCAGACAATGGGGGGGGTGGCCACACCACGCTTGGGGACGCGCGATGTGTTCCATGGACACTGCCCGGCGGCGATGACATGTTCCTGTCGCCGCGCCTCGAACTCTCGCGTAAACGGAACTGCCGCGACAAGGACCGGAGATGGGGCTCTTATCTACAGAACTGGCCGAGAACTGTAGAGAAACACGGCGGAAACACAACGGGCGGGGCGGGCGGGACCGGCCGGAGCCACGAAGATCATGACCGGGGCCGGGCCGCTGCGCCGCGAGCGCCGTGGCATGTGGGCCTGGTTCTCGGTCGACCGTGACGGGCTTCACCGGGCCCGGGGCATCCTCGCCCGCGAGGCGCCCTGAGCGTCGGCATCGCGTACGTACGGCCCCCTCTGCGTCAGCTCGCGACCCGGGCCGGGGCCTTGCCGGCGAGGGCGGCGAGGGTAGCGCTCGGCGACGAGCCCTGCCGCGGCGCCGGTTCCGGCGGCGGTGATGGCCTGGCGGCAGGTGTGGTCGACGACGTCCCCGGCGGTGAAGACGCCGGGGAGGCTCGTGCTCGCCGCCGCCTGGGGGCCGGGCCGCTGCCCATATCGTCTGCCGATATCGTGTTCCGTATCGGCAATGCCCGAGCCACCGAGGAGTGAGCCATGAGCACGCGACCGACCCCTGACGGCGTGCCGGACGAGTTGCAGAGGCGGCTCGGCGTGCCCGACGCCGTGGTGATCGGTCTGGGATCGATGATCGGCGCGGGGATCTTCGTCGCCCTGGCGCCGGCCGCGCACGCCGCTGGTTCCGGGCTGCTGATCGGCCTCGCGGTCGCCGCGGTCGTGGCGTACTGCAACGCCACCTCCTCCGCCCGGCTTGCCGCCCGCTACCCGGCTTCGGGTGGCACGTACGTCTACGGCCGCGAGCGGCTCGGTGATTTCTGGGGATACCTGGCGGGCTGGGGGTTCGTCGTCGGCAAGACCGCCTCCTGCGCGGCCATGGCGCTCGCCGTGGGCTCGTACGTGTGGCCGGGGCAGGCGCACGCGGTGGCGGTCGCCGCCGTGGTGGCGCTGACCGCGGTCAACTACGCCGGCGTGCAGAAGTCCGCCTGGCTGACCCGGGCCATCGTCGCGGTGGTCCTGGCGGTGCTCGCCGCTGTGGTGGTCGCTTCCTTCACCTCCGGCGAGGCGGATGCCGCTCGCCTGGACGTCGGTTCGGACGCCGGTCTCGGCGGTGTACTCCAAGCGGCGGGGCTGCTGTTCTTCGCTTTCGCCGGGTACGCCCGCATCGCCACCCTGGGCGAGGAGGTCCGCGACCCCGCACGCACCATCCCCCGCGCCATCCCTATCGCGCTGGGCATCACCCTGGTCGTCTACGCCCTCGTCGCCGTCTGCGTCCTCATGGTGCTGGGCCCGCAGCGGCTGGCCGACGCCACCGCGCCGCTGTCGGACGCCGCGCGGGCAGCGGGCGCCGACTGGCTGGCCCCGGTCGTCCGTACCGGCGCCGCCGTCGCGGCGCTCGGCTCCCTGCTCGCGCTGATCCTCGGCGTTTCCCGTACGACCCTGGCGATGGCCCGCGACCGGCACCTGCCGCACGTCCTGGCGGCCGTCCACCCCCGCAACAAGGTGCCGCACCGGGCCGAGTTGGTGGTCGGCGTCGTGGTGGCGGTCCTCGCCGCGACGACGGACGTGCGCGGGGCGATCGGGTTCTCCTCCTTCGGCGTGCTCGCCTACTACGCCGTCGCCAACGCCTCCGCGTGGACGCTGTCCCCGGCCGAGGGGCGCCCGCACCGCCTCGTCCCGGTGATCGGGCTGACCGGCTGTCTGGTCCTGGCCTTCGCCCTGCCGGTCTCCTCGGTCCTATCCGGGACCGCGGTACTCGCCCTGGGCGCCGCCGCCTACGGGATCCGGCGCTTCGTCGCAGGCCGCCGGAAGCTGTAGGCGTTCCGTACGCCGGCCTGTGCCGCGTTCAGCTCACGTTGTCGTCGCCGAGAACTTCGCGAGCCAGCTCCCTGAGCGCCCTGCGGTCCTCCGCGAGCGCTGTCCTCCCGGCCGGGGTCGCCCGGTAGACCCGCCTCGTGCGGCCGTCGACCACCTGCTGCTCGGAGACCAGCAGCCCGTCGGCCTCCAGCCGGTGCAGCGTCGGATACAGCGTTCCGGGACTGATCCGGTAGCCATGGCGGGCCAGTTCCTCGGTCATCCACGCACCGTGGATCTCTTCCTCGGCCGCGTGGTGCAGGATGTGCAGCCGCACCGCGCCCCGCTGGAACTCCCGCACCCCGTCCACCTCCACGCCCGAGGGGCAGTGACGCAACCGATATCGGCCTTCGAGTCTACGTCGCCGGCGCAGGACCCCCACCCGACGCGAGCCCCCTCCCTCTCGAGTCGTCGGGCCTCTCGGCCTGTGTGCCGTGGCGTACCGCTGGGACCGACGCCGACGTCACCCGCTCACACGGCGGAGTACGAAGAGAGCGGTCACCACCGGTCGATGACCGGGGCGTCGGATTCGTGCCGCTGCCACATCCCGCTGAGGCGGGTGAGCCGTTCCGCGGCGGCGAAGCCGTGCAGCGCCGCCACCTTGCCGTCGCTGATCTCGAACGCCACCGCGCCCACGATCCGGTCTTCGAGCACGGCGAGCACGGCGGGCCAGCCGTTGACCTGCCCGATGTGGATCGTGGGCGAGCCGCCGGCCAGGCGCCGCTTCGCGGGGGTGGGTTTGAAGGCGGTCCGCATCAGGGCGGCGACGCGCTCCGGGCTCTCGTAACGCCACAGCTTCCCTGTGAGTCCCGCACCGTCGGAGATCACGGTCGCGTCGTCGGTGAGGAGCGCCACGAGACGATCCGTACGGCCTGAGGACGCGGCGGCGAGGAACTCTTCGAGGACCTTGCGCGCGGATGCCGGGGCAACCTCACCGCCGCCGCGGCGCGCGGCTGCGACCCGGCGGCGGGCCCGGTGGACGTGCTGCTGGCTCGCGGACTCCGAGATGTCGAGCATCGCGGAGATCTCGGAGTGGCGGTAGGAGAACACCTCGCGCAGGACGTAGACGGCCCGTTCGACCGGTGAGAGCCGCTCCATCAGGGTCAGGACGGCGAGCGACACCGATTCACGCTGCTCGAAGGTGTCGGCCGGGCCGAGCATCGGGTCGCCGTCGAGAAGCGGCTCGGGCATCCAGGTCCCGGCCGCGCGTTCGCGGCGCACCGGTGCCGAGCGGAGCCGGTCCAGGCACAGGTTGGTGACGACCTTGGCCAGCCACGCCTCCGGTACCCCGATCCGCTCCCGGTCGGCGGCGTGCCAGCGCAGGTACGCGTCCTGTACGACGTCCTCGGCGTCGGCTGCCGAGCCGAGGAGACGGTACGCGAGCGAGGACAGCCGGGCCCGGCCGGCCTCGAAGCGATCAGCGGCGGCGCTGTCCATGGAGATGACCCTATCCGGCGGCGTTCTCGGTCGCGGCGGCTGCGGCCGTGGCACCGGCAGCCGTCGTGGCGGGCAGACGGTGCTTGTGCTTCGGCATGCCGAAGGTCGGGTGCGAGACGCCCCACAGGCTGCCCCTGAGGACGCCCGCCTTGAACCGTGCGGCTTTCCGGCCGCCCAGGAACCAGGACTTCGCCCGTACGTCACCGTCGACCATCTGGAAGATCGCGTCGTACCGCCCGAGGCTGATGTGGTTGCCGACGTAGGTCTTCTTGACGCTCGGAACCCGGCGTCCGGTCAGCCGCGCCACGATCGCGTCGCTCGCCTGCATGTTGGTATGTCCTGCGGAGGCGCAGGACATCGGCAGCGGCCGGCCGTTCACGCCGATCGCGTACGCGCTGTCGCCCGCGGCGTAGACACCCGGGTGCGAGACCGAACGCATGGTGTCGTCGACGACGATCCGTCCGTCCTCGGCGACTTCGAGACCAGCGGCGGACGCGATGGGGCCGACGGCGAACCCGGCCGTCCACACGGTGGCCTCGGCCGGGAAGGACGTGCCGTCCGCACCGACCGCGTAGGTCGCCCCCACGGCTTCGATGCCGGTGTGCTCGTGGACGGTGACACCCAGCCGGCCGAAGGCCTCGCGCAGGTGGAGCCGGGCCCTCGGGGAGAGCCAGGCTCCCAGCTCACCACGAGCGGCGAGTGCGACGGAAAGACCGGGCCGCGACTCGGCGATCTCGGTGGCGGTCTCGATGCCGGTCAGTCCCTCGCCGACGACCAGCACGGCCCCGGCTCCGCCCCGACGGTCGAGACTGTCGAGGCGGTCGCGCAGCCGAAGGGCGGAGGGCCGTCCGGCGACGTCGAAGGCGTGCTCGGCCACACCGGGGACACCGTGGTCGGCGACCCGGCTGCCGAGCGTGTACAGCAACGTGTCGTACCCGAGCTCGCCGTCATCGTTCTCGCCGGTCACGGAGACGGTCCTGCGCTCCGGGTCCACCGCGGTGACACGCGCCACGCGCAGCTGTATGCCGGTGCCCGCGAACATGTCGGCGAGGCGCCGGGGCGCGGTTTCCCGGCCCGCCGCGAGCTGGTGCAGGCGCATCCGCTCGACGAAAACCGGCTCGGCGTTGACGACCGTGATCTCGGTGTCGGCGGGTGAGAGACGTCGGGCGAGGCTCCCGGCGGCGAAGGCTCCGGCATAGCCGGCGCCGAGGACGAGGATGCGGTGCTTCATGGTGTGGCTCCTTGTCTGAATCGCTTACCCCTTGAGCGGGACAGCGCCGCGATTCCTGACAGGAGCCGCCTGTGAGGCGGGTCACCGAAACCGTGCGAAGGACCCACCGCAGACGGTTCGGTCACCGCTTTCCGGCACAGCGGCGGCCGGGATCGACCGGTACGAGGTCACGGGGCCCTGCTCATCAGGGCCTGGGACGGCGGCACGCCTATCCGCGGACAGAAGCCGGTGACATTCCGGGATGGTCGTGCAGGCCGAGCCGCAGGTGCTCGACATGGAAGAGGGCCTGCTCCAGGAGCTCGGCGACGTGGTCGTCGTAGAGCGAGTAGATGATGGAGCGGCCGTGACGCTCGCCGGTGACCAGTCCGAGGTTGCGCAGCAGCCGCAGCTGGTGCGAGCAGGCGGACGCCTCCATGCTCACGGCCTCCGCGAGGTCGCCGACCGAGCACGGGCCTTCCTGGAGGCGGGCCAGGATGTACAGGCGGGACGGGGTGGCCAGGGCCTGGAGGGTCGCGGCGACGTCGGAGGCTCCCGCCGCGTCGAGTCGCTCGCGCGCGGTGGTGTCGTCGCTCCTGCCGTCGGCTCCGTGCCCCATGGATCCCATCCTAACGACGACACATGAATACCTCTTCAGATGTTCCTGTACGGTGGGTGCGTCGCCGTCCCCCACCCGTGAAGGGTTGCTCCGCCATGCCTTCCCTCCTCGTTCCGCACCCCGAGCAGGTGACTGCGGCCGCCCCGGCAGGGGTGCCTCGTCGCCGTACACGCGTGTTCGCCCTTACGGAGACCAGGTGGGCGGTGACCGCACTGGCACTGTTCCTGATGGCGCTGCCGATCCAGCTGGCCGGAGCCTCCGCGTGGGTGTGGGGTCCGCTGTACGGCCTCGCCTATGCCACCGGCGGCTGGGAACCGGCCTGGGAGGGCCTGCGGGCACTGCGGGAGAAGACTCTGGACGTGGACCTGCTGATGATCGTCGCCGCGATCGGCGCGGCCTCGATCGGGCAGGTGATGGACGGTGCCCTGCTGATCGTCATCTTCGCCACCTCCGGCGCTCTGGAGGCGTTGGCGACCGCGCGGACCCAGGACGCCGTCCGCGGCCTGCTCGACCTGGCCCCCGCGACGGCCACCCTGCTACTCGACGACGGGAGCGAGACGACCGTCGCCACCGAGGATCTGGTGGTCGGGAACACCATCCTGGTCCGCCCCGGCGAACGGATCGGAGCCGATGGCCAGGTGACCGACGGGGCGAGTGAGGTCGACCAGGCCACCATCACCGGCGAGCCGCTGCCTGTGGCGAAGGAGACGGGGGACGAGGTATTCGCCGGCACGCTCAACGGCACCGGCGCCCTGCGGGTCAGGGTCGAGCGCGACGCCTCCGACTCCGTCATCGCCCGGATCGTCACCATGGTCGAGGAAGCCTCCGAGACCAAGGCGCCCACCCAGCTCTTCATCGAGAAGGTGGAGCAGAGGTACAGCCTCGGCATGGTCGTCGCGACTCTGGCCGTCTTCCTGATTCCGCTCGCCTTCGGCGCCGACCTCACCGGCTCACTGCTGCGCGCGATGACCTTCATGATCGTCGCCTCGCCGTGCGCGGTCGTACTCGCGACCATGCCGCCCCTGCTGTCGGCGATGGCCAACGCCGGACGCCACGGTGTCCTGATCAAGTCCGCCGTCGTCATGGAACGCCTGGGCCAGGTGGACCTGGTCGCGCTCGACAAGACCGGCACCCTCACCGAAGGCACCCCGCGCGTCACCGAGATCCAGCCCCTGCCCGGGTCCGGCCTGGACGAGGACGCCCTGCTGGCGATGGCGGCCGGGGCGGAGCACCCCAGCGAGCACCCGCTCGCCCGCGCCGTGGTCGACGCCGCCCGCACCCGCGGCCTGTCCGTGCCGGGCATGCGGGACTTCACCTCCGCTCCCGGCATCGGCGTCACTGCAACCGTCGACGGGCACACCATCGCGGTCGGCACCCCCGCCCGCCTCCTGAGCGGGACCGGGGCCGCCTGCGCCAAAGCCGCGGCCTTGGCCGAAACCCTGGAAAGCGACGGCCGCACCGCCGTCCTCGTCCAGCGTGACGGCACACCCGTCGGCGTCCTGGGCATCGCCGACCGGCTGCGCCCCGACGCCACCGCCACCGTCGCCGCCCTCACCGCCCTGACCGGACGTGCGCCGATACTGCTGACCGGCGACAACGCGCGGGCCGCCGCCCGCGTGGCCGAAGAGGTGGGCATCAGCGACGTCCGAGCCTCGCTGCTGCCCAGGGACAAGGTCACGGCCGTCCGAGAAGAGGCGAGTAGCGGCCGCAAGGTGCTGGTCATCGGCGACGGTGTCAACGATGCCCCGGCACTCGCCGCCGCCCACACCGGCATCGCCATGGGACGGGTCGGTTCCGACCTCGCTCTGGAAACGGCCGACGCCGTCATCGTCCGGGACGAACTCGCCACCGTTCCCGCAGCGGTGAACCTGTCGAGGGCCGCCCGGCGCCTGGTGGCGCAGAACCTGGTGATCGCAGGCGTGTTCATCTCCGTTCTGGTCATCTGGGACCTGGCCGGGCACCTGCCCCTGCCGCTCGGCGTCCTCGGCCACGAAGGCTCCACCGTCATCGTCGGCCTCAACGGCCTGCGCCTGCTGCGCGAAGGGGCCTGGAACCGCGCAACCCTGGCCCGGCGGTGAACCCCGGCCCGGCGGTGAGCACTGGACCGGCGGTGAGCACTGGACCGGCGGTGAACCCCGGCCCGGCCGGGGCCGTCCCAGCAGCTGCGTCGACGCGGCCGCCCGCCGTCATCGTCCGCCGCGGCTGCCGCAGCAGCAGGCCCGCCGAGGGACAGCGGCCGAACAGGACACGGGCAGCGGTCCCCCGAGACGAGGGCGTGGGGTCAGCGGCCGAGATGCTGGGCCCTGTGCGTGGCCCAGCGTTCCATCAGCGACCCCAACTCCTTCTCCAGGAACTGGAAGAACTCCAGCGTCTCGTTGAGCCTGCGCCCCTGAGGGGTCTCGAGCCCGAAGTGGCTCACGCCCTCCCGCAACGTCGCCTGCCAGCTTCTCAGCGTGGCGTCGCGCTCCGTCAGAGCGCTGTACCACTGATCACCCTGTACGCGGTAACGCTCACGCCGCGAACCCGGCTCCCTCTCACGGCTGACCATGTTGACCTGGGCGAGATAGCGGACGGCTCCTGATACGGCTGCCGGGCTGATCTTGAGTTGTTCGCCCAGTTCGGCGGAGGTCAGGTCCCCCCGCTCGGAGGAGAGCAACGCCGCGAAGACCCTGGCCGGCATGCGGGTCATCCCGGCTTCGACGAGCTGGGCGGCAAAGCGCTCGATGAACCGTGAGGCGGTGGCCTCGCCCTCGGTGGCCTCCTCTCGACCGCCGTCCGCACGGCCGCCTTCCCTCCGCCGCTCACTCATGCCCTGACCTCAGTTCTTGTGATTCGGCGCCCCGACGCCCCTGACGCCTCCGACGCCCCGCAGAAGCCTATCGAGTGATTCATACGGTTCCTTAACTTCACAGACTTCTGAAGAAAGTGTACGTTCGGCATCATGAAGAAGGCAATCACTGTGGCCGGACTCCACAAGTCGTTCGGCCGGACACACGCCCTCGACGGCCTGGACCTCTCCGTCGACGCCGGCGAGGTCCACGGCTTCCTCGGTCCCAACGGCGCAGGCAAGTCCACCACCATCCGTGTCCTGCTCGGGCTGCTGCGCGGCGACTCCGGCTCCGCACAACTCCTGGGCAAGGACCCGTGGAAGGACGCCGTCGAGCTGCACCGGCGGCTCGCCTACGTACCCGGCGACGTCGAACTGTGGCCGAACCTCACCGGCGGGGAAGCCATCGACCTGCTCTCGAAGCTGCGCGGCGGCCTCGACCGGCAGCGGCGCGACGAGCTCGTCGAGCGGTTCGACCTGGACCCGACCAAGAAGGGCCGCGCCTACTCCAAGGGCAACCGGCAGAAGGTCGCCATCGTCGCCGCGCTCGCCTCCGACGCCGAACTGCTGCTCCTGGACGAGCCCACGGCGGGCCTCGACCCGCTCATGGAGGTCGTCTTCCAGGACGTCATCCTTCAGGCGAAGGCCGCGGGCAGGACCGTGCTGCTCTCCAGCCACATCCTGGCCCAGGTCGAGAAGCTCTGCGACCGCGTGAGCATCATCCGGCAGGGCCGCAACGTGCAGTCGGGCACGCTGAGCGAGATGCGCCACCTGACGCGCACGACCGTGGAGGCCGAGACCGAGCGCCCGGCCACCGGACTCGACAGCCTGCCCGGCGTCCACGGGGTCCGGGTGAAGGAGCATCGGGTGAACTTCGCCGTCGACGGAACACACCTCGACGCCGCCATCCGCAGGCTCGGCGAGTTCGGCATCCGCAGCCTGATCAGCCATCCGCCGACGCTGGAGGAGCTGATGCTGCGTCACTACGGCGATGAGCTCGCCGCCAACGGCGGTCAGGGGTACACCGAAGGCTCCGCCGTCTCAGGGGACACAGGCTCCGGCGCGATCACTCCGGTCCACGGCGGCGACGGGGCGGCCCGATGACCACCACCGAGGCAGCCCCCGGGGTCCGCAGCGCGTCAGGACCCGGTCCAGGTGCCTTCACGGGCACCGCGACCCTCATCCGGTTCGCCCTGCGCAGGGACCGTGTCCGTCTCCCGGTCTGGCTGCTCGCGCTCGTCCTGGGCACGGTCGCCACAGCGAGCGAATACGCGACCCTGTACGCCACCGCCGAGAAGCGGGCCGGGGTCGCCGCCACCATGGACAGTCCCGCCGCGCTCGCCATGACCGGCCCGCGCCGCTATCTCTCCGACTACGACGTCGGCGCGATGCTCGGTCATCAGATGCTCGGCTTCATGGCCGTCCTGGTCGGCCTGATGAGCGTCCTGATCGTCACCCGGCACACGCGGAACGAGGAGGAGACCGGCCGGGCCGAGCTGGTGCGCTCCACCGTCGTCGGGCACCATGCCCAACTGGCCTCCGCGCTGGCGGTCGCCGCCGTCGCCAACATCGCCCTCGCCGTCCTCGTGGCCCTGGCCCTCGTCTCGACCCGCATCGACGGCATCGGCACCGGCGAAGCACTGCTGTACGGGCTCACGCACACCGTGATCGGCCTGGTCTTCGCCGGCGTCGCCGCCGTCACCGCGCAGGTGACCGCCCATGCGCGCGGCGCCTCCGGCATGGCGCTCGCACTGATCGGTGTCGCCTACGTGCTGCGCGCCTCCGGCGATGTCGGCAACGACGCCCTGTCCTGGCTCAGCCCGATCGGCTGGATCCAGCGCACCTACGTCTTCGTCGACAACCGATGGTGGCCCCTGCTGCTCTGCCTGGCGACGGCCGCACTCACCGCCGCCATCGGCTTCGTGCTGAGCACCCGGCGTGATGTCGGCGCCGGCCTGCGCCCTGCCCGGCTCGGCCGCCGTACCGCGTCCGAAGCCCTCACCCGGCCCTTCGGCTTCGCCCTGCGGCTGCACCGGGCGACCCTGGTGGGCTTCGGCGCCGGGCTGTTCCTGATGGGCGTCATGTACGGCTCCATCCTCGGCGACGCCGCCGACATGGTGAAGGACATCGAGCAGGTCCAGGAGGCGCTGGCCGAGATCGGCGGCAGCTCCGTCGCCGAGTCGTTCGCGTCGATGGTGATGGTCGTCATCGCGGTCGTCGCCGCTGTGTACGTGGTGATGGCCTCCCTGCGACCGCGAGCCGAGGAGAGCGCCGGCCGCGCCGAACCGCTGTTGGCCACCGGTCTCTCGCGCCATCGCTGGCTGGGCAGCCATGTCGCCGTAGCACTGGCCGGCGGCACGGCGCTGCTGCTGGCGGCCGGGCTGGGCTTCGGTCTCGCGGGCGCCGCGTCCACCGGTGACACCGCCCTCGTGGGGGAGCTGCTCGGGGCCGCTGTCGCGTACGCGCCCGCACTGTGGGTGACCGTGGGCGTGGCAGTCGTGCTCTTCGGCTGGTGCCCTCGCGCCGGTTCGGCGGCCTGGGTCGTACCCGTGTACGCGTTCGTTGTCGGGTACCTCGGGGCGATCCTCCGCTTCCCCGACTGGATGAACAGCCTCTCGCCCTTCGGCCACGTTCCCCGCCTTCCGGCCGCCCAGATGAGCTGGACTCCCGTGCTCGTCCTCACCACCGTCGCGGCCGGACTGATCCTGCTGGGGCTGGCGGGCTTTCGCCGACGGGATCTGGAGACGAAGTGACGGGCAGGTGACCGGACCTGCCCCGAGGAGCGAGCCTTACTCATCCGGTGGCACGCACCGCTTTGTCGGGCCGGTCATCCGGCACCACGAGCGCCGGTCCACAGCCCGGGAGTTGGGCGCGGCCCAGCGGTCGTGGGGCCGGCTCCGCTCACCGTGCCCACGGCGCCGAACCGGGCTTCCCCGAGCGGCATCCGCGTCGTACCAAGCCTGAGAACCACGAAATCCCGCCCAGTTGAAGTAACTGGACGGGATTTCATGAACCGATCCCGAGCTAACTCGTGAACGGCCCGTTGTGGACCTGTGGGGATTTGAACCCCAGACCCCCTCGATGCGAACGAGGTGCGCTACCAGACTGCGCCACAGGCCCTTGCAACGAGTGAAACTCTAGCACCCTCACCCGGGTGCTTGGAAATCCGTTCCTCCGCTGGTCAGCGGTGTCGGAGTTCCGCCGGTCTCACTCGTTGGCCGCGCGCGGCCGGTCCTCGTCGTCGTACTGGTCGAAGAGGGGGGTGCGACCCCGGTCGCGGCTGCGGCGGGACTGGCTGGTGCGCTGGCGCGGCGCCGCGTCCGCCGCGGGGGTGGTGGGGTGCGACGTGCCGGTCTGGGTGGGTTCGGCGCTACTGGAGCGGGCAGCGCTCCAGGTCTCCGGGTCACCGACCTCGACACCACCCGTTGCCCGGGGGGCGACGGGGGCGGTGACATAGGTGGGGAGCGGTACGGGGACGGGCTCCCAGCTGTCGCCCTGGACCCGGCCTCGTTCGCGCTGCTGGTCCACCCACTCCGCGTGGTCCGTCTGCTCGACGAGGGCGCGGCGGCCGGCCTCCTGCGGGGAGACCGTGGGGGCGGGTTCCGGCTCCGGGTGGTGGGCTTCGGAGTCGTCGTCCTGCTCGGCGGGGGCGGAGGTCGCGGGCTGGTGCCTGCGGGGGCGGTTCTCGCGCAGCCGCTGCGCGGCGACCTCGGCCCGGCGGCGGTCCATGGTGAACGCGAACCGGCGCCGTTCCTGGGCGCGCAGATGCACGATGTACGTGCTCAGCAGGACAGCGGGGGCGGCCGGCGCCCAGAGGAAGCCGAGTCCGCCGACCGCGGCCACGACCGTGCCGAGGGTGAAGGCCAGGAAGAGGACGACCGTCGTCCGCCTGCGCCGGGCCAGGACCTGGGAGCGCTGGGCGCGCCGGGCCCGCTCGGCGTCGCCGGCTTCGGAGCGCGGGCGGCGCTGACCCGGGGGGCCGCCGGCTGTCGCGGGGCGCTCGCCTGGTCGGCGGTCGTACGCCTGGCGGTCCGGTGACTGATGTGCCGGTCGTCTGTCGTACGCCTGACGGTCGGAGGCCTGGGGAGCCGGAGCGCGCTCCGGGTCGTGCACCCTGGCTTCCGTATGCGCCGGAGGCGCGGCAAAGGCCCGGACGTCGACGGAATCCATACGGTCCGTTTCGGCGTCCGGGTCGACGTCGGGCCCCGCCTCCTCGGCGTCGCGCTCCCGCAGCTCCCTGGCGTACCGGCGCTCCATCGCCGCCCGTCCGGACAGCAGCCGGATGGCGGTGCTGAAGCGTTCCGTAGGACGGGCTTCGTTGAGCTCGTCCTGCCTGCGGAGCCACATCGGCACCAAGTAGGCGGCCCAGGCCCCGACGATGACTGCGTAGATGAGGCCGCTGCTGCTCACGCTCACACCGTAGAGGGGTTTACGCGGAGGCATCCGCCAATTGGCCCGGTGTGTCGCACGATCCGGCTGATATCACGGACTTTTTTTGTGATTGATCGGATCAGCAGTCACCGATAGTGCGACCCATTGCTGCCATCTGCCGATCAGATTCGAACACTTATTTTATTTTACCGCCCGGCCGGGACTCTCCGGACTCTCCCGGGCTCCGCGGCGTCACCGACCGCGTGCGGCGCCAGCGCCGGAGCATGCCGTCGGGCACCTCCTCCGCCGTCAGCGCGAAGATCAGGTGGTCCCGCCAGGCGCCGTCGATGTGCAGATAGCGCGGGCGCACGCCCTCGGAGCGGAACCCGAGCTTCTCCACCACCCGGCGGCTCGGCGCGTTCTCCGGGCGGATGCAGACCTCGACGCGGTGCAGCCCCACCGAGCGGAAACAGTGGTCGACGGCGAGCGCCACGGCCGTCGGCATCACTCCGCGCCCGGCGACGCCCTGGTCGACCCAGTAGCCGATGTGTCCCGAGCACATCGAACCCCAGGTGATCCCCGCGACGGTGAGCTGGCCGACGAGCCGGCCCTCGTACTCGATGGCGAACGGCAGCATCCGCCCGGCGTGCGCCTCGGCGCGCAGGTGGCGGACCATCTGCCGGTACGTGGGCCGCTGTGCGACCGGGCCGCCGGGCGCGGGCGGCGGGACGGTGGCCTCCCAGGGGCGCAGCCACTCGCGGTTGCGCCGGTTGACCTCACGCCACACCCGCTGGTCGCGCATCTTTATCGGGCGCAGGACGATCTCGCCGTCGGTCAGCGTCACCGGCCAGGTCGCGATGTTCAGCTCGGGCTCCCCGGTCGGGGATGGTCGCCGCCGCGGAGCTGGTCGACGGCGTGCACCAGGAGCCGGGCGAGGACCGCGAGGCCGTCGCGGACCCCGCCGGTGGAGCCGGGAAGGTTGACGATCAGGGTGCGGGAGGCGACGCCGGCCAAGCCCCGGGAGAGCGCGGCGGTCGGGACCTTGGCGAGACCCTCCGCCCGGATCGCCTCGGGGATGCCGGGGATCTCGTGGTCCAGGACGCGGCGGGTGGCCTCGGGCGTGGCGTCGGTGGGCGAGATGCCCGTACCGCCGGTGGTGACGATCACGTCGTACCCGGCGGCCACTGCGGCGCGCAGGGCCGCCTCGACCGGGTCGCCGTCGGGGACGACCTGCGGTCCGTCGACCGTGAAGCCGAGGGCGGTGAGCCCTTGGGCGATCAGGGGGCCGCCCTTGTCCGCGTACACCCCCGCGGAGGCGCGGTTGGAGGCGGTGACGACCAGGGCGCGGTACGCGGGGGCGGACGCCTGCGCGGGCTCTTCGTGGCCGGGGGCTCCGGACTCGGGCGGCGTCACGCGTCCGGTCCCGCCGACGCGGTGCGCCGGTAGTCACCGGACTTGCCGCCCGACTTCGCCTCGACCCGTACATCGGTGATGACGGCGCTCTTGTCGACGGCCTTGACCATGTCGATCACGGTCAGGGCCGCCACCGACACGGCGGTCAGGGCCTCCATCTCGACGCCCGTGCGGTCGGTCGTCTTCACGGTGGCCGTGATCTCCACCGCGTCGTCGGCCACGCTCAGGTCGACGTTCACGCCGGAGACGGCCAGCGGATGGCAGAGGGGGATGAGGTCGGGCGTGCGCTTGGCCCCCATGATGCCGGCGATCCTCGCGGTGGCGAGGGCGTCGCCCTTTGGGACTCCCCTGCCCCGGAGCAGCTCGATGACGCGCGGCGAGACGAGGACCCGGCCGCTGGCGCGGGCGACGCGCGTGGTGACGTCCTTCTCGGACACGTCGACCATGCGGGCCGCACCCGCCTCATCGATGTGCGTCAGCCTGTTCTGCGTACTCAACTCACTCCGCCTAGCGGTAGGGGCGCCGATCGGCCCGGGCCCGGAGGGGGTCCTCCGGAAGGCACGGCGGCAGATACCGTACCGCCACCGGACGGCGGTCAGCGGAGCAGGATCACGTCCGTCTCCGTGCCGGGCTCGGCGGAGATGGTGTCCTCGGGCAGCACGATCAGCGCGTCCGCCTGGGCGAGAGCGGCGATCAGGTGCGATCCGGAGCCCCCGACGGGGGTGACGGTGCCCGCCTCCTCGTCGTACGTACCGCGCAGGAACTGGCGGCGGCCGGCGGGCGAGGTGAGGGCCTTTTCGACGCTCAGCACGGCCCGGACGGTGGGGCGGTGGAGGTCGGTCAGGCCCATCAGAGCGCGGATGGCGGGGCGGACGAACAGCTCGAAGGATACGTAGCTGGAGACCGGGTTGCCGGGCAGGGCCAGCAGCGGGGTGTGGTCGGGGCCGATCGAGCCGAAGCCCTGCGGCTTGCCCGGCTGCATGGCGAGCTTGCGGAAGTCGATCCCGCTGCCCGGTTCGTCCTCGTCGCCGACGGAGGAGAGCGCCTCCTTGACGACGTCGTACGCGCCGACGCTGACGCCGCCGGTGGTGACGATGACGTCCGCACGGATCAGCTGGTCCTCGATCGTGGCGCGCAGCGTCTCGGCGTCGTCGGTCACCGCGCCGACCCGGTAGGCGATGGCTCCGGCGTCGCGGGCGGCGGCCGTGAGCGCGTAGCTGTTGGAGTCGTAGATCTGGCCGCCCGTCAGCTCCTCGCCCGGCTGGACCAGTTCGCTGCCGGTGGAGAGGACGACGACGCGCGGGCGGGGCCGCACGACGACGGTGGAGCGGCCGATCGCGGCGAGCAGCCCGATCTGCGGCGGACCGACGATCGATCCGGCGCGCAGGGCCAGATCGCCCGGCTTGACGTCACTCCCGCGCTCGCGGACATGGGCTCCGGCCTCGACGGGCCGGTGGACGCGGACCTCACCGGTGGCGCCCTCCGGTGCGTCGGAGTGGGCGCGCATGGTGGCGGCCGGACCTCCGCCCGTACCGCCGTCCGTCCATTCGACCGGAACCACGGCCTCCGCACCGGCGGGCAGCGGGGCGCCCGTCATGATCCGGGCGGCCTGTCCCGGCCCCACCACCTGGTCGTCGGCGAGCCCGGCGCTGCCCGCGGCGACGTCACCGATGACCGTGAGGACGGCGGGGAACTCCACGCTCGCCCCCTCGACATCGGCGGTCCGCACCGCGTAACCGTCCATCGAGCTGTTGTCGAAGGGCGGCAGGGCCACCTCCACGACGACGTCCTTCACCAGGACACAGCCCTGGGCGTCGGGCAGCTGCAGCTCGATGGGTTCGAGCGGCCTCACCGTGGTGAGGATGTCGTCCAGGTGCTCGTCCACCGACCAGATCGTGCTGCTCACGGGGTCACATCTCCTCGGTGACGTACTTACGCAGCCAGGTCCGGAAGTCCGGTCCCAGGTCCTCACGTTCGCACGCCAGTCTGACAATGGCACGCAGATAGTCGCTCCGGTCACCGGTGTCATAGCGGCGGCCCTTGAAGACGACGCCGTGCACGGGCCCGCCGATCTTCTCGTCGGCGGCGAGCAGCTGGAGGGCGTCGGTGAGCTGGATCTCGCCGCCGCGGCCCGGCTCGGTGTGTCGCAGTATGCCGAAGACGGCGGGGTCCAGGACGTACCGGCCGATGACCGCGAGATTGCTCGGCGCATCGGCCGGCTCCGGCTTCTCGACCAGGCCGGTGACGCGGACGACGTCGCTGTCGACGGTGGTGTCCGCGGCCGCGCAGCCGTAGAGGTGGACCTGGGAGGGGTCGACCTCCATCAGCGCGACGACACTGCCGCCCTCACGCTCCTGGATCTCCACCATGCGGGCCAGCAGGGGGTCGCGCGGGTCGATCAGGTCGTCACCCAGCAGGACCGCGAAGGGCTGGTCACCCACGTGCGGAGCGGCGCACAGCACCGCGTGGCCGAGGCCGCGCGGGTCACCCTGGCGCACGTAGTGCATGGTGGCCAAATCGCTGGACTCCTGGACCTTGGAGAGGCGTTCGGCATCTCCCTTACGGGTGAGCGCGGACTCCAGTTCGTAGTTGCGGTCGAAGTGGTCCTCCAGGGGACGCTTGTTCCGCCCGGTGATCATCAGTACGTCGGAGAGGCCCGCCGCGACGGCTTCCTCGACGACATACTGGATGGCCGGCTTGTCGACGACAGGCAGCATCTCTTTGGGAGTGGCCTTCGTGGCGGGGAGGAAGCGGGTTCCGAGACCTGCTGCCGGGATGACGGCCTTGCTGATCCTGGAGGGCGACTGAGTCATGCGCTGCACCTTAACGGGTGCACACACCCAGAAGGTGAGCTTCCGGTTAACTTTGCCCTTAAATATGCCCATACGAGAACCGCGCGAGGCTCTATTGAACCCCGACAAGTCCGGAAAGGTATCTGTGAAGGTGCCCGCAAAAGCCTCTCTGAGGCGCGAACTCCTCGCCGCACGCGCCCTCTTGACCGACGAGGACGTCAAGGAGGCCGCAGCCGTTCTCGCGGCCGGCGCCTTGGCGCTCCCCGAACTGGCTGACGCCCGAACGGTCGCCGCCTATGTCTCCGTGGGGCGCGAACCGGGGACTCGCGCCCTGCTGGACGCGTTGCGCGAGCGGGGCGTACGGGTGCTGCTTCCGGTGCTCCTGGCCGACAACGACCTGGACTGGGCGGCGTACGAGGGCATGGAGCACCTGCTGCCGGCCGGGCGCGGGCTCCTGGAGCCGGACGGCCCCCGGCTCGGCCCCGCCGCCGTGGTGGAGGCCGACGCGGTCCTGCTGCCCGGGCTGGCCGTGGACGGCGCGGGCATGCGGCTGGGGCGCGGCGGCGGCAGCTACGACCGGGTGCTGGCCCGGCTCTCGGCGGCCGGGGCGGACCCGGCGCTCCTCGTGCTCCTGTATGCGAACGAGGTGGTCGCGCGGGTCCCTGTGGAACCGCACGACCACCCCGTGGACGCCGTGGTCACCCCGGCCGGAGCGCGGCGCTTCACCGTCTGACGGCGGATCAAGCGCCGCGAAGGCCTCTACGGGCCTCTACGGCTTGAGCGTCAGCGTGTCGACGGTCGACTCGCCTACGGCCTCCGTTCCGAAGGACCAGTCGAGCAGTTCACCGCCCGCCCACTTGTCGGTCTGGTCGGCGTAGTGCGCGTTGAACGCGTGCCCGGAGGCGCCCGTGAGGTTGATCCAGCGGGACTTGTCCCAGTCCCCCACGTTGACGACCATCCGCATCGAAGGCACCCAGATCACCTCGTAGCCGCTCGCCGCGTTCCAGCCGGTGGCGTTGACCGTCGCCTCGCCGCCGCCGAGGTTCCAGGGGCCGCGGTTGAGCGCCCGCTGGAGCAGATCGGGCCCTTCGGTACCCAGGGTCTGGTTCTTCAGCATCAGCCGGTGCAGCCGGCCCCAGCTCCAGGTGGAGATGTTCTTGCCGAGCTTGGAGGTCAGCTCCCAGCGCGCGTCCTCCATCGCCCGGGCGAAGAGGTCGTCCCGGTTCTCCAGCGCGGCCTCGCGGCCCCTGGCGGGCGCCTTCCACCACTCGTTGTCCTGGTCCTCGACGATGTCGCGGACCACCTGGAACCAGCGGTCCCCGCCGTCCGGCTGCGCGGAGTCGCCGTCGCGCTGGCCGCACTCGCGCACGAGCTTCTTCTGCTGGTCGGCCGGGCCGCTGTTCTTGGCCGGCGGCACGTTGATGCAGTCGCCCTTGACCCGCAGCTCCTTGGGCAGCTTGTTGCCGAAGGCGAGCTTGAGGATGTTGCGCCAGACGCCGTTGAAGTACGCGGCGGCGGCGGAGTCGGGCTCCTGGGTGTAGTCCCAGCCCTCCAGCAGCTTCTGCGCCTCACGCACGCTCGGGTCGGAGACGTTGATCTTCAGCAGCTCGGGCACCAGCAGCGCGGCGATCTCGCTGGTGTTGTCCATCTGCAGCTTCTGCATGTCGTCGGTCGAGACCTTCTCGCCGCCCTTGATCTTCTGGGCGAGGAGGTCGTTGATCCGCTGGCTGCGGGCGCCGTAGCCCCAGTCCTTGGTCAGCAGGTGCGGGTACTTGCTCTCGTCGATCACGGCCTGGTTGGCGGTGACGATGTAGCCGCGCTTCGGGTTGTACTCGTAGGGCAGCTCGTCGAAGGGGACGGCCTCCTTCGCCCAGCCGTACGCCGGGTCCCAGCCGGGGCTGGGCAGCGTGCCGTCGCCCTTGAGGCGGACCGGGATCGTGCCGGGCGCCTGGTAGCCGATGTTGCCCTGGGTGTCGGCGTAGATGAGGTTCTGCGAGGGGACCTCGAAGTTCTTGGCAGCCGCCCGGAAGGTGTCGAAGTCCTTGGCCCGGTTGATCGCGAAGACCGCGTCCATGGACTTGCCCGGCCGCAGGGCGGTCCACTTCAGCGCGACCGCGTACCCGTCGGCACGGTCGGGGGCGGCGTTGGAGACGGGCGCCTTCTGGCCGACCTTGTCCAGTTCCCTGCTGCGGTCGGAGACCAGAGGCCCGTTGTTCGTCTCACGGACGGTGATCTTCCGGTCCTTGCCGCCCGCGACCTTGATCGTCTCCTCGCGGGTGATGAACGGCTTCACCTTGTTGTCGTACAGGTAGCCGTCGCCGGAGACCTTCTCCAGGAAGAGGTCGGTGACGTCCGCGCCGAGATTGGTGAGACCCCAGGCGATGTCCTGGTTGTGGCCGATGATCACACCGGGCATGCCGGAGAAGGTGTAGCCAGCGGTGTCGTACTGGCAGGTCTTCGAGAGCTGCCGGCAGTGCAGGCCCATCTGGTACCAGAGGGAGGGCAGCATCGGCGCCAGGTGCGGGTCGTTGGCGAGCAGCGCCTTGCCGGTCGTCGTGTGGGTGCCCCGGACGACCCAGGAGTTCGATCCGATGCCGTTGCCGTTCGGGCCGAGCAGCGCGGGGATCTTGTCGAGGGTGTCGGAGAGCGCGGAGAGCTGGGTGTTCAGGCCCTCGGTGGCACCCTGCACGGTCTGGGACCCGTTGCCGTCGGACGGGACGGCGTCGAGGTCGTACTTCCCGGTGACTGTGGAGACGGCTCCCCGGTCGACGATCGGCTTGTGGGTGCCGTACGGGTAGTCCGGGTACAGGTCCTGGATCTGGTCGATGTCGAGCCGGCTGGTCAGCAGTGAGCGGTCGATCTCGTCCTGCATGTTGCCGCGCAGGTCCCAGGCCATGGCCTTGAGCCAGGCGACCGAGTCGACCGGGGTCCACTCGCCGGGCTTGTAGTCGTTGGTCAGCCCCAGCGCCGCGTACTCGACCGAGATGTCCCGGCCTTCCTTACCCTTCAGGTAGGCGTTGACGCCGTCCGCGTACGACTGGAGGTTCTTCTTGGTGTCCTCGTCCAGGACCTCCTCGTACTCCTGTTGCGCGACCTTCCGCCAGCCGAGCGTGCGCAGGAAGGAGTCGGTCTCGACCTGCCCGGAGCCGAACATCTCGGAGAGCCGGCCCGCCGTCATGTGGCGCCGGACGTCCATCTCCCAGAAGCGGTCCTGGGCCTGGACGAAGCCCTGGGCGCGGAAGAGGTCGGCGTCGGAGTCCGCGTAGATCTGCGGGATGCCGTAGGAGTCCCGTTTGACCTCGACGTCACCGGAGAGGCCTTCCAGGGTGATCGTTCCGGTGGTCTGCGGGTACGAGGCCCGCACGGTGGAGACGGACCAGTAGGCGCCGAACCCGACACCCGCGACGAGCGCCAGCACCAGGACGAACAGAAGGAGGCGGACGCGACGCCCCTTCTTCTTCCTGCCGGGCTTCTTCGCGTCGTCGGAAGGACCGGAAGAGTCGGTTGTATTGGCGGGCATCGCTGTCCTTCGAGGGGCAGGGTGGTCCTGGGAGTGCAGGAGCAACCATAGGCGCAGCCGAGAAGCCACTCGGACGCGGTATAGGGATGCATCCATTTGCGTATCCCTCGTACGAACGCGCGCAGCTCTTCAGCGAACGCGGAAGCCGTCAAGGAAACGTTAAAGATTAGGTAAGGTAACGAAGTAACTGGCTGCCGGAGGTCGATCCGGCAGGCGCACGCAGGGAAGGAACGGACCCTGACTGTCCACGCGCTCAACGAACTCCTGCTCGTCTGCTCGCTCGTCCTGCTCGTCGCCGTGGCGGCGGTACGGATCTCCTCGCGCAGCGGGCTCCCCAGCCTGCTCCTGTATCTCGGGATCGGGATCGCCCTGGGGCAGGACGGCATCTTCGACGTCAAGTTCGACAACGCCGAGCTGACCCAGGTGATCGGCTACGCCGCCCTGGTCGTCATCCTGGCCGAGGGCGGACTCGGGGCGAAGTGGAAAGAGGTCCGGCCGGTCCTGCCCGCCGCCGCGGTGGTCTCCACCGTCGGCGTCGGCATCAGCGTGGGCATCACGGCCGCGGCCGCGCACTACCTCGTCGGCCTGGAATGGCGCCAGGCCCTCATCATCGGCGCGGTCGTCTCCTCCACCGATGCCGCGGCCGTCTTCTCCGTGCTGCGCAGAGTGCCGCTGCCGCCCCGGATCACCGGTGTACTGGAGGCCGAGTCCGGCTTCAACGACGCCCCCGTGGTCATCCTCGTCGTCGTGTTCTCCGCCGTCGGCCCGGTGGAGCACTGGTATCTCCTGATCGGCGAGATCGCCCTGGAGCTGGCCATCGGCGCCGCCATCGGCGTCGCGGTGGGCTGGATGGGGTCCCTGGGGCTGCGGCACGTCGCCCTGCCCGCCTCCGGCCTCTACCCGATCGCCGTGATGGCCATCGCCGTGATGGCGTACGCGTCGGGGGCCATGGCCCACGGCAGCGGGTTCCTCGCGGTCTACCTGGCGGCCATGATCCTCGGCAACTCCAAGCTGCCGCACTGGCCCGCCACCCGTGGCTTCGCCGACGGGCTGGGCTGGCTGGCCCAGATCGGCATGTTCGTGCTGCTCGGCCTGCTGGTCACCCCGCACGACCTGGTCGACGACTTCTGGCCCGCCGTCGTGGTGGGTCTGGTACTGACCATGGTGGCCCGGCCGCTGTCGGTCTTCCTCAGCCTGGCGCCGTTCCGGCTGCCGGCCCGCGAGAAGATCCTGATGTCATGGGCCGGGCTGCGCGGGGCCGTGCCCATCATCCTGGCGACCATTCCGGTGGTCTCCGGGGTGGAGGGCAGCACCAGGATCTTCAACATCGTCTTCGTCCTCGTCGTCGTCTACACGCTGATCCAGGGCCCGACCCTGCCCTGGGTGGCGGACAAGCTGAAGATCGCCGATCACGAGGCCGAGGCCGACGACCTGGGCGTCGAGTCCGCCCCGCTGGAGCGGCTGCACGGTCACCTGCTGTCGGTCGACATCCCCGAGAAGTCCAAGATGCACGGCGTCGAGGTCGGCGAGCTCCGGCTCCCGGCCGGGGCCGCCGTCACGCTGGTGGTCCGCCAGGAGGAGAGCTTCGTGCCCTCCCCCACCACGGTCCTGCGCCGGGGCGACGAGCTGCTCGTGGTGGCGACCGACCCGGTGCGCGACAAGGCCGAGGCCCGGCTCCGGGCGGTCGGTGAGGGCGGCAAACTGGCCGGCTGGCTGGGGACGGGCGGAGCGTCCGGTACGCCGGGCAATCCCAGGTCCCCGAAAGCCTCGGGGACGGGCGGATCCGCCGTCCGCCAGGCTGTGAAGCCGGTCAGGCCCGTCAAGAAGCTCGGACCGGCCGACGACGCCCCCCGTAGGAACGCGCGTCGCTAGCAGTACGCTCGCGCGTCACCCATAGGGCGCGGATCACAGGCCTACCAGGAAGCTCTGTGCGCATTCACAGGCGCACAGAGCTTCCTGCCTGTACGATAAAGGGCACACTGATCGACCAACTCTGTCTGATGCAGAGCTGGCGCGACCGTATGGCGGTCGTGGTGTCTCTTCGCCCGGCGTTTCTTCGCCGATGGCAGCGAGTCACCCGGCATCTACCGCAGTTCCGCGCGAAGAGGACAGCTCTCGGCCGCTTCCGTCCGGCCCGCCCCACAAGGGCGCCGGGAAGCACTGCCACCAGACGGCAGAAAGGCAAGGACCGTGGCAACCACGGTCACCGACCGCCCCGGATACGGGCAACTGCTCCGCACCCCCGGTGCATGGACCTTCCTCCTTCCGGGCTTCGCCGCACGGCAGCCCTTCGCGATGCTGACCATCGGCATCGTGCTGCTGGTGCAGCACACCACCGGCTCCTACGGAACCGCGGGCGCCGTGGCGGCCGTCGCCGGCGTCTCCATGGCGCTGGTGGCCCCGCAGGGCGGCAAACTCGCCGACCGGTTCGGCCAGCGGGCCGTCCTGCTGCCCGGCGTCCTGCTGCACACCGCCTCCGTCAGCGCCCTGACCGCGCTGGCGCTGGCGGACGCGCCCCTGTGGGCGCTGTTCGCCGCCGCAGTGCCCACCGGCGCCTCGGTCCCGCAGATCGGCCCGATGGTGCGCGCCCGCTGGGCCGCGATGCTGGGAGCCACCCCGGACCGGCCCGCCTCCCCGCTGATGTCCACCGCCGCCGCCTTCGAGTCGGTGACGGACGAGTTCACCTTCGTCCTCGGACCGGTCATCGCGACCGCGCTGTGCACCGGCGTGCACCCGGCTGCCGGGCTGATCACCGAGGCCGCCCTCACTCTCATCGGCGGCCTGCTCTTCGCCGCGCAGCGAGCCACCCAGCCCGCCCCCCGCCCCGCCGCAGCGGCGGACCGGCCGCACACCTCGGCCCTGTCCGTCCCCGGCGTCCGGGTGCTCGTCGTCGCCTTCCTGGGCATCGGCGCGGTCTTCGGCGGCATGCAGGTCTCGCTGACGGCGTTCTCCGAGGAGATCGGCCACCCCGGCGTGAACGGTCTGCTGTACGGGATCTTCGCGGCGGGCAACATGTTGGCCGGCATCGTCTGCGGCGCCATCGCCTGGAAGAGCAGCCCGCAGCGCCGCCTCGTCGTCGGCTACGTGGCCCTGACCCTCATGGCGTCCGGCCTCTGGGCCGTGCACTCCGTACCGCTGCTGGCCGGGCTCGGCCTGCTGGTCGGCCTCTGCATCGCGCCGGCACTGATCAGCGGTTACACGCTGGTCGAGTCGCTGGTCCCCGCCGGCGCCCGCACCGAGGCCTTCACCTGGCTCACGGGCGCGGTGGCACTGGGCCAGGCGGCCGCCGTGACCGTGGCGGGACAGCTCGCCGACGCCCACGGCGCGAGCACCGGCTTCCTGGTCCCGCTGGCCGGTACCGTACTGGCGCTGGCGACCCTGCTGGCCCTGCGCTCGCGGCTGGCACCGAGGTCCGCGGGCCGGACCGTCGCACGTGGGATCGGTCACCGCGAGCCGGTCATGGTGGACTGATCGCGCGGAATACGTCAGTATGGACCGTCGTTAGCACTCATTGAGTGAGAGTGCCAGGAGGAGCAAGTGCCGACCTATCAGTACCAGTGCACCGAGTGCGGCGAGGGCCTCGAGGCGGTGCAGAAGTTCACCGATGATGCCCTGACCGTGTGCCCGAGCTGCGACGGACGCCTGAAGAAGGTGTTCTCTGCGGTCGGCATCGTCTTCAAGGGTTCCGGTTTCTACCGGAACGACAGCCGCGGCTCCTCGTCGAGCAGCACGCCGGCGACGACGGCCTCGAAGTCGTCCGACTCCGGTTCGTCGTCCTCGTCGACGTCGACGGGTTCCGACGCGAAGTCGAGCGCTTCGTCGTCGTCCTCGTCCTCCGCTTCCTCCTCGTCGTCGGCGCCCGCGCCGGCCTCGTCGTCGAGCGGTACGTCGTCGGCTGCCTGAGCCCACGTACGCCCCACACGCAGCACCGGACCCCGCCGATCCAGTCGGCGGGGTCCGTGCGTTTCCGGGTGCCTGGGTTTCCCGGGTGCCTGCTGTTTCCCGCGCGCAACACGTGGCGCTCCCCCGGATACGGTGACCGCATGGTGAACGCACATACGGACACGAGCTCCGGAACAGACATCGCGGGTACGGCGCCGGGGGCGGAGATCGGGGTCATCGGCGGCTCGGGCTTCTACTCCTTCCTGGAGGACGTCACCGAGGTCTCCGTGGACACCCCTTACGGGAAGCCCAGCGACTCCGTCTTCCTGGGCGAGATCGGCGGTCGCCGGGTGGCCTTCCTGCCCCGCCACGGCCGCGGTCACCACCTGCCGCCCCACCGCATCAACTACCGGGCCAACCTCTGGGCCCTGCGCTCCGTCGGGGTGCGCCAGGTGCTTGGCCCCTGTGCCGTCGGCGGGCTGCGCCCGGAGTTCGGCCCCGGCACCCTGCTCGTCCCGGACCAGATGGTGGACCGGACCAAGGCCCGCGTGCAGACCTATTACGACGGTGAGACCCGGGCCGACGGGACCGTACCCGATGTCGTGCACCTGGGCTTCGCCGATCCCTACTGCCCCGAGGGCCGGAAGGCCGCGCTCGCCGCGGCGCGCGGACGCGGCTGGGAGCCGGTGGACGGCGGGACCCTGGTGGTGGTCGAGGGCCCGCGCTTCTCCACCCGCGCGGAATCCCGCTGGCACGCGGCGATGGGCTGGTCGGTGGTCGGGATGACCGGGCATCCGGAAGCCGTACTCGCCCGGGAACTGGGGCTCTGCTACACGACGATGACCCTCGTGACCGACCTGGACGCGGGCGCCGAGGCAGGTGAGGGCGTCTCCCACGAGGAGGTGCTCCAGGTGTTCGCGGCCAACGTGGACCGGCTCCGGTCGGTGCTGTTCGACGCGGTGGGCGGGCTGCCGGCGACGGGGACCCGCAACTGCGCCTGCGCGCACGCGCTGGACGGGATCGAAACGGGGGTCGCGCTGCCGTAGCGGCACCGCGCGCGCAGGTGCGTAGGGCCACTGCGCGGCGGTCGGGGGCACCGGATCGGGTGACGAAGTTATCCACAATCCGGGTGTTGTCCACAGGCCTCAGCGGGATCCGCGCGGCCCGTGGATCGTGAGGGGAGTTCGGCCGGGACCTCCGGTCGGGCTCCCCTCGTCCGTGTGCATCCGATTGCAGGTGACGCCATGTCCTCGCCCCCGTCCCCTTTCGCCGCCCGGCCCCCTGCACCGCCGCCCGCCCCCGGCGGGGTGGGGCCCTTCGCGCCGCTGCGGGTGCGGGGCGGCGGGGCGTACCGGCTGCGGCGGACACTGCGCAGACAGCGGCGTGCGATCGCCGCGGGGATCGCGCTGGCGGGTGCCGCTCTGGCCACGACGGGGCTGGGCAGCGCCGCGTCCGACCCCGCCGCCTCGGACAGCGCCGCCGTATCCGGTACGGCGGCATCGGATACGGCGGCGGGGTCCGGGCGTCCTTCGGGGCGCCTCGTCTCGGCGCCGGTGCGGATCGCGGACGCGGCGACGGTTCGGCTGTTGCGTCCGGGTGACCGTGTCGACGTGATCGCGGTCGGCGAGGCGGGCGACGACGCCCGTCCGGTGGCACGCGGGGTGCGGGTGGCACGGGTTCCGGAACGGATCGCCGATGCCGGCGGCCTCGGGAGCGGCGGTGAGAGGGTGACCGGCTGGGGCGCGGCGCCGGAGGGGGCTCTGGTGATGCTGTCCGTGGAGCGCTCCACCGCTACGGCGCTGCTGGGCGCGGGCGCTTCGGGGCGGCTGGCGGTGGCGGTGTCCGATGCGAACTGACGCGCCCTCAAGTCACTCGTGGGCCTTACCGGATTGGACAGTGTCGCCTTCTCCCGCCTTAGGTGGCGAAGCAGTTTGCTCCCGTCACCGCACATGCGAAAGAAGGCTCACCTGTGAGCGAGAAGAAGGTCAGTCTGCTGGAGGGCTTCAAAGCCTTCCTGACGCGCGGCAATGTGATCGACCTTGCGGTGGCTGTCGTCATCGGGGCGGCGTTCACGAACATCGTGAACGCCGTCGTCAAGGGCATCATCAACCCCCTGGTCGGTGCGTTCGGTACGCAGGACCTGGACAACTACAGCTCCTGCCTCCAGGGCCCCTGCACCACGGACCCGGCCACCGGCCAGATGGACGGGATCGAGATCCTGTGGGGCTCGGTGCTCAGCGCCACCCTCAGCTTCCTGATCACCGCCGCCGTCGTGTACTTCCTGATGGTGCTGCCGATGGCGAAGTATCTGGCCCGGCGGGCGGAGATGCAGGCCGCCAAGGAGGGCGTGCAGGAGACGCTGGAGGTGAGCGAGCTGGAGGTGCTCAAGGAGATCCGCGACGCCCTGGTCGCGCAGCGTGGTGGTGGCGCGGCGGGTGCCGGTGGGTTCGGAGCCGGTGGGCCGGGCGAGGGCGGAGGGGCGCTGCCGGGCCCGGACGGGGAGCGGTAGCCCGCCGATCAGCGGTTCAGATGTGGTGGGGCGGCTTCTCGTCGAGGAAGCGCGCGAGGTCTGCGGCACCGGAGCCGCCGGAGGGCCGCTCGCCCCATCCCCGGTCCGTATCGTCCGCGGACTGCTGGTCCAGCGGATCGTCGAAGATCAGAACCGGCTTGGGCTTCGGCTTCGGTTCCTGCGGCGGCTGTGCCTGCGGCTGCTTCGCGTCTCGCGGACCGGGGGCGGGGGCGGCACTCATGCCTCCAGGGTACGGCGGCCGGCGGCGGGGTGCGGGCCTCCGCCTGGCGGGGCGGCTCCGGCGGCGGAGCGCGGCCGGCTTCCGGGTCCGGCGGACGTCAGCGGTACGCAGGGCCCGGCGGACGTCAGCGGTCTCTCGGGTCCATCAGCCACAGGCCGAGCACCACGAGGAACGACAGGCAGAGGAAACCGGCCCCCCACCAGGCCGTGCCGGTGTTGCCCTCCATCCACTCGTCGATCAGCACGGTCAGGCCCCAGAGCTGGCCCACGACCACGGTCATCGCCAGGACGAGGCGGGCGGTCAGCTTCGAGGAGCGCTCGGGTTCCTGGTCGGTGCCCGCGCCGGGACCGGGCCCGGTGTGGCGGACGCGCGGGTCTCCGTAGCCACTGGTGGGACGGATCTGCGGATACCGCTGATGGACGGGCCGGTTCAGCGCCGGGTCGGCGCTGCCGGGGTGGTACGTCGGGTAGTGGCTGCCCGGGGGCGGCAGCGGCTGCTCGGGGTGCGGGGAATCGGTCATGCCCGCCCGCCGGGGGTCTCGGTGGTGGCATCGGAGGTGGCGGAGGCGCCGGGCCCCGGGGCCCGGGGCGGGGATTCGGCACCGCCGCCGATGTCGGGGCAGCCGATACGGGCGGCGAGGTCGGGGCGTTCGCCGCCGAGCTGGCGGCAGAGGCCCGCCTCGACGCTCTCGCCGGAGCGGGTGGTCCCGACGGCCCAGATACTGCCGTCGGTCTCCTCGATGACCACGACCTTCGGCAGTCCGCGCGGCGGCGGCCCGGCGGTCACCTCACCGGACCTGGCGTCGAAGACGCCTTCGTGGCAGGGGCAGTACAGCTCGCCCTCCCGGCCCCTGTCCTTGCGCCAGAGCACGGCGCAGGCGAGGTGGGTGCAGACGGCGGAGTAGCCGACGAGGGTGCCGTCGTCGAGGCGGACGGCGACGGCCCGGTCCCCCTCGCCCGGGTAGCGGAAGGCGATGGACTCGCCGGGCGGAAGCCGCTGGGCGATGCGTTTCGCCCCAGGTGCCTTGCCCTCATCGCCGTCGCCGTGGCGGTGCAGGATGCCCGCGGCCACCGCGATGCCGCCGACGGCGAGTCCGCCGGAGACGGTGGTGACGATCCGGAGGTAGTCGCGCCGGGAGGTGAGGGAGTCCGCGGCGATCCGGTCCTGGAGCGCCTCGCGTGGGTCTCCCCCGGCCGGGTGGTCCCCGCCCTGCTGCTGTTCGGCGACGCTCATCGGCGGACGTCCTTCCCGTTGATCTCGACGACGGGCAGGCCGCCGGGGACCGGCCACTGCACCTTCTCGGCGGGAACGACCATGGCCACGCCGGTGCGGACCTCGGTCTCGCCGAAGACGAAGGTGTCGGCGACCTGGACGCCGGGGCGCTCAGCCTGGAGCTCCTCGAGCGTCCCGTAGAAGAGCGCTCCGGTCGGGCAGACGGTGGCGCACATGGGGGCGAGGCCGTAGGCGGTGCGGTCGTAGCAGAGGTTGCACTTCAGCTGGAGCTTGGCTCCGAGGTCGATCTTCGGTACGCCGAAGGGGCAGGCGTTGACGCAGTTGGCGCAGCCGATGCAGCGGGTGGTGTCGGCCTGCTGCACCACACCGTCGGCGGTCACCAGGATCGCGTCGGCGGGGCAGACCTCGGCACACGGGGCGACCGGGTCCTCGCAGTGCATGCAGACGGTGGGGAGGGAGGCGACGGAGCGGCCCTCGTCGGTGTAGTCGAGGTGGATCATCGACGTGCCGCGGTGCGAGTCGCATTCGCGGCAGGCGGAGACACAGGCCTGGCAGCCGATGCAGCGCCCCGGGTCGATGAAGATCGTTCTGCCCATCATGGGGGGCTCAGCTCCTCTCCGAGGTGCCACGGCCCTGGGGGGCCGTGGGAGGCAGCGGGTCGGTACGGGAGACCTGGGTCTCCGGGTAGGCGACATGGCCGGGGGCGGCCGGGGGTGCGGGGACCTCGTCGATCCGGTCGGCGTGCTCGATGCGGCAGGCGCAGACCTTGTATTCGGGGATCTTGGAGCGGGGATCGAGGGCGTCGATGGTGAGGGCGTTGGCCGCGGTGGGGACGGGCCAGTGGTAGGGGATGAACACGGTGTCCGGGCGAATCGCCTCGGTGACCAGGGCGGGAAAGACCTCGCTGCCGCGCCGGGTGACGATCCGTACGGGCTCGCCGTTGCGGAAGCCGTGGGAGGGGTGGATCTCGGCCCAGGGGCGCGGGGTCTGCTCCACGAGGGCGCCGAGCCTGCGGGTCTGGTTGCCGGAGAGGAAGTGGGCCACGGTCCGGCCGGTGGTGAGGGACATGGGGTGCTCGTCGTCGTACGGGTCCATCGGCGGGTGCCACTCGACGGCCTGGAGGTGGATCTTGCCGTCGGGGTGGTAGGTCCTGCCGTCCTCGAAGAGGCGCGGGGTGCCGGGGTGGTCGGTGGAGGGACAGGGCCAGGCGATGCCGCCGGTCTCCTCGAGCCGTTCGTAGGTGATGCCGTAGTAGTCGTTGACGGTGCCGGCGGAGGCGAGGCGCAGCTCGTCGAAGACCGACCGGGAGTCGGGGAAGTCGAACTTGTCCCCGGCACCCAGGCGGCGGGCGAGCTCGCACATCACCCAGGTGTCGGTCCGGACACCTGGTGGCGGGTCCTGGGCCTTGTTGTGCTTGACCACGCGGGCCTCGGCGTTGGCCATCACCCCTTCGTCCTCCGCCCAGGTGGTGACGGGGAAGACGACATGGGCGTTGGCGGCGGTCTCGGAGAGGAAGAAGTCGAATTGGGCGTGGAACTCGGTGGCGTCGTACCCCTCCTTGACCACCCGGTAGTTGGGCAGGGAGACGAAGGGGTTGTTGCAGATGCCGATCAGACCGCGGATCTCGCGGCGCTGCATCTGCCAGACCATTTCCATCATGGAGGTCCCGGCGGGCGGGAGTTCGGAATCCTCGATGCCCCAGATCTCGCAGATCTGACGGCGGTGCTCCTCGTTCATGATGGAACGGCCGCCGGGGAGGAGGTCGGACTTCTGGCCGTGCTCGCGGCCGCCCTGCCCGTTGCCCTGGCCGGTGAGGGTGCCGTATCCGGCGCCGGGCTTGCCGATGTGGCCGGTGGCGGCGCAGAGGCTGATCACGGAGAGGCAGTTCTCGACGCCCTGCGAGTGGTGTTCGATGCCCCGGGCATGCCAGGCCATGGCCCTGGGCGCGCGGGCGAAGGTCCGGGCGACCTGGGCGATCTGCTCGGCGGGGATGCCGCAGATCGCGGCGGCGCGGGACGGCGGGTACTCGGCCGCCTTGGCCTTCACCTCTTCCCAGCCGGTGGTGTGGGCAGCAAGGTAGTTCTCGTCGGTGAGCCCTTCCTCGATGACGACGTTCAGTACGGAGGTGAAGAAGGCGGAATCGGTGCCGGGCTTGAGGGCGACGTGGATGTCGGCGGTCCGGGCGATGGCGGTCTCTCGCGGGTCGATGACGATGAGGCTCGCCCCGCGGTCCCGGGCTCCCCAGACGTACTGGGTCATCACGGGGAAGCACTCGCCGACGTTGGAGCCCGCGATGAGCAGGCAGTCGGTGAGGAGGATGTCGGAGAAGGGGTTGCCGGCCCGGTCGATGCCGAAGGCGAGCTTGTTGGCGCCCGCCGCGCTGACCATGCAGAGGCGGCCGTTGTAGTCGACGTGCCGGGACTTGAGGGCGACCCGGGCGAACTTGCCGACCAGATACGTCTTCTCGGAGAACAGGCTGGCTCCGCCGAGCAGCCCGAAGGCGTCGTTGCCGTAGGTCTGCTGGATACGCTTGACCTCGGAGACGGTGAAGTCGAGCGCCTCCTCCCAGGAGACCTCCTGGAACTCCTCGTCGCGGGAGCGGCGCATCAGCGGGGCGGTGAGCCGGTCGGGGTGGTTGACCTGCTGGTAGGCGTTGATGCCCTTGGGGCAGAGCCGCATGCGGTTGATGTCGTGGTTGCGGGGTTCGACGCCGAAGACCTTGCCTCCTCGGTCCACGCGCAGATACATCCCGCACTGGACACCGCAGAAGCAGCAGTGGGTCGGCACGAGCGTCTCGCCGTTCTGGTCGGCGTGCCACTGGTCGGCCGGGATGGAGCCCGCGTCCCGGAAGGCGCGGGTGCCGGGCGGGGTGAGGGAGGGATCGAGGGGGATGAAGGTGCGGCGGCCGGCGGCAGCTCGCGGTTCCGCGGTCACTTGAAGCCCTTCTTCACATGGGAGAGGTAGGCGCTGCCGCGCAGCACCCGCTTGCAGCGCGGGCAGTACTCGGTCCAGGCGTCGAAGTCGAGCCGGAGGTCACGCATGGTGCCCCGCAGGTTCTCGACGTACGGGCCGGTGTCGATGGGTTGCTCGCAGCGGCGGCAGGCGAAGACCTTGTCGTCCTGGCGGCCCGTGTACTTGAACAGCTGCATGCCGACCGCGGCCGGGCGCTGGACGATGTGGAAGAACTTGCCGAACGGGATGTAGATGAGGGTGAAGACCACCGAGACCATGTGGAGGATCGCCAGGAACTGGTAGCCGCCGCCGTGCAGGAAGATCGAGGAGAAGGTGAGCAGCAGCCCGGTCACGGAGATGACGATCAGCGCGATCAGCGGCACCAGGTCGTAGGCGAAGCGCTGGCCGGTCGAGGCTCCGCGGTCCTTCATCCGGCGCCACAGGAAGTACGAGGCACCCGGGATGACGAGGACGGCGGCGATGTCGAGGCCGTGGAACATAAGCCAGCCGAGGAGGGAGAGCGAGTCGAAGCCGAGGATCTTGATGCCCCAGATCCGCATCTCGTAGCCGGGCCCCGAGCCGCTGCCGGAGGTGAAGGTGAACCAGCCCCAGGTGAGCGGGAAGGTGATCAGGGCGGCGAGGATGCAGCCCCAGAAGATCAGCTGGTGGGCGGCCCAGCGGGCGTGTGACCGGGCGCCGAGGAACTTCTGGAAGCCCAGGTAGGTGGCGATCATCTTCGGCAGGGCGGTGGGGGCCTGGCGGAAGTTCTCCATGGAGAAGAGGCTGCGCCAGCCCTGTTCGAAGAGGCGCCGGGCGCCAGGCGCGGAGATCCAGACCGTGTAGCGGTAGGCCACGCCGAAGGCGAGGAACACCGTGGCCACCGCGTACGGGAGGAGCGCCGAGTCGAAGTTGCGCAGCATACGGCTGCCGAGCACGATCGCGAGGATCAGCAGGGCGGAGACCACCACTCCGGCCAGGGTCGCCCGGGCGGTGACCGACCGTGGGCCGGTGGCGGCGGGGGACGCGGCGGCGGAGTCGCCGGGGACCGTGCCCGCGGAGCCCCTGGGCGGATCCGGCTCGGTTGCGGCGGGGGCTGCGGAGGGTTCTGGCGGCTCGGTCACTCGGCCACCGTAGGACCGTTTAGGGCAATTGGACCCGTTTTGGACCGTACGGGGGTGAGCGGGTCGCCCGGACAGGCGCAGGGAGGCCGGAGCGGGGGGCGGCTGCCGGTCCGGGACACGGGGGCGCGCCGGCTCAGGGCCGGAACGCCGGCCCGGGTGCGAGCAGGCGAGGACAAGGCCTGGCAGGCGGACCAGGGCGAGCAGGCGAGCGCAGGGGCGGGGCGTGCACCCGGGGTCACGCAGGCAAGTGCAGGGCCCCGGGTGCACGCCCCGGGCCGAACAGGCGGGTGCAGGGGGGACCGGGCGGACAGGGGCGGGGCCCGCCGGTACGTTCGGAGCCTACGAACACGAGCCTGCGCCTGCTCACGGGCGCCGACCCGAGGAGTGCCCGATGACCGCCGAGGACTCGCGCCCGCCGCTGCCCGACGCTCCGTCACCGCCGAGAGAGGGTGCCCGGTTGCTGGACGCGCTGACCGATGTGGCCGGCATCCGGGTCGGGCACGCGCAGGTGTCCGGGGCCGGGGCGCTGAGCGGGACGACCGTGGTCCTGGCGCCGGAGGGCGGGGCTGTGGCCGCCGTGGACGTGCGGGGTGGCGGGCCGGGGACCCGGGAGACGGACGCGCTGGACCCGCGCAACCTGGTGCAGCGGGTCGACGCGATCGCCCTCACGGGCGGCAGCGCGTACGGGCTCGACGCCGCGTCCGGCGTGATGGCCTGGCTGGAGGAGCGGGGCCGGGGCGTCCGCGTCGGTGCCGGACCCACCCAGGTGGTCCCGGTCGTTCCGGCCGCGGCCCTCTTCGACCTCGGCCGGGGCGGTGACTGGCATGCCCGCCCGGACGCGTCGACCGGGCGGGCCGCCGTGGAGGCGGCGGCCGCTTCCGGCCCCGGGGCGCCGGTCGCCGAGGGGAACGTGGGTGCGGGTACGGGGGCGGTGGCCGGGCAGCTCAAGGGCGGCATCGGCACGGCGAGCGTGCGGCTCGCCTCCGGGGTCACCGTCGCCGCCCTGGTCGCCGTGAACGCGGCGGGGTCGGTGCTCGATCCGCGTACCGGGGTGCTGTTCGGGGAGTACGGGGCCGAGGAGCCGCCCGCACATCCGGCGCCCGCGACGCATGCGGCGGCGGTACGGCGACTGGCGCGGGAGCGGGAGGCAGCGCAGGCGGCCGGGGGCGGGGCGCCGCCGTTCAACACCACGATCGCGGTCGTCGCGACCGACGCGGGTCTCGTCAGGGCCCAGGCGCAGAAGCTGGCGGGCACCGCCCACGACGGCATGGCCCGTGCGGTGCGCCCGGTCCATCTGCTGACCGACGGGGACACCGTGTTCGCGCTGGCCACGGGGCGGGTGCGGGTGGAGCCGGAGAATCCGGGCGCGGTCAACGAGATCCTCGCGGCGGGTGCCGACGTACTGGCCCGCGCGATCGTGAAGGCCGTGCGCGCGGCCAGGTACGTCCAGGGGCCGGGCGGTGCGTTCCTCGCTTACGCCGACCTGTACGGGGAGGGGCCGGACGGCCGGCTCGAAGCGTAGGCCGCCGGGGGCGCGCGGCACGGGTGCAGGGGCGCGCGGACGCCCGACTCGCAACCACGGCAAGGGAGTTCACCCCCAACCGCCCGAAATGTGCCGGGACCAGACGGGGAACTTATCTCGGGCGCCTTACGTTTTTACGAACCCCGGTCACGATGTCAGACCCAGGGACTACGTTGAGCACGCATCAAGTAACACGCGGCGACGGCCTGGAGACAGCACCTTGAGCGATCCGTACGAGACAACCGAGCAGCACCTCGACCGACTCCTGCGACGCGCCCTCAACTCTTTCGAACTTCCCGACAGCACGGTCGACCTGCTCGGTTCGGCGCTGGCGCACAGCAGTTCACTGCACTCGTCGCACCACAGCCCCGTCCTGCACCGGGAGACCTACCGCCACACCTACCTCCTCACCGACGGTTCCGACCTGACCCTGTGGGAGCTGGTGCACAGCGGCGGCCGGGACGAACAGGTCCCCCGCCGCCACGAGCTCTACGCCGACGAGAGCGACGCCCATGTCGCCGCGGCCCGGCTCGCCGGGAGCTTCTCGGACACCCCCGCCTTCGGCGACGAGGCCGGCCGGGGGGACCTGGAGATCCTGACGGTCCTGATGTCCGCTCCCCCGGCCCCGGCACCCCGGACGTACGCCCCCGACAATTCGGCCGACCACGCCCGCCGGGTCCTGCGCCGCGCGGAGAACGACGACCGCCCGGACGAGGCGAAGGCGCGGCTGCTCCGGTCCGCCTTCGCCCACCACATCACCCAGATCTTCGGGCGCCAGTGCCAAGTGGACGGACAGGAGGCCGGGTTCACGCTCTACGAGCACGCCTTCCTGCTGCTGGACGGCAGCGAGACGAGCCTGTGGGAGGTCGAGCACACGGCGACCCCCGACGGCCGCCACATGTGCGAGGTCTACGAGGACGAGCACACCGCCCGTACGGCGATGGAGATCCGCACCAGGATCTGCTGAGGCCGCGCCCCGCGTGTGCGGAGGCGCCTGCGGGCAGAGCTCCGCGCGTACGCGGATGTCCGCCCGTCCCCCGTCAGGGGCGGGCGGGCATCCGTACGGGACCGGCCAGGGAGCACCTGGCCGTTCGGCCGCTCAGCTCTCCGACCGCTCAGCTCTTCAGCCGCTCAGTCCTTCAACGCCGGCACCTTGACGAGCGGACCGTCGCCGGCCGCTTCGCCCTCCACGTGCGCCTTCGGCCGGGCCGGCAGCGCGAACATCAGCAGGAAGATCACCGCGAACACTCCGGCCACCCACCACAGCGACTGCTGGAACGCGTCCACGAAGGCCGGGCCCACCTCCTGCGGTGCCGTCGGGTCACCGACCGCGCCGAAGAAGACCACCGACACCAGGCCGAGGCCGAGCGCGGTGCCCATCTGCTGCACGGTGTTGATCAGCCCCGACGCCGAGCCCGCGTGCTCCTTGGGGACCTCGGAGAGGATCGCGTCGGTCAGCGGTGCCACGATCAGGCCCATCCCGACGCCCATGACGACCAGCGGCACCGCCATCTGCCAGGAGGTGATGGCCATGCCGTAGTGCTGGGCCTCCCAGAGGTAGATCAGCAACCCGGCGACCATCAGGAGCGCACCCGACTGGAGGACCTTGCGGCCGAAGCGGGGCACCAGCTTCTGTACGGAGATCCCGGCGGCCACCGAGACGGCGACGGAGAAGGGGATGCCCGTCGTACCGGCCGCCAGGACGCTCCAACCCAGGCCCATCTGCATGTACAGGGTCCAGACGAGGAAGAAGATGCCCAGGCCGACGCCGAAGGTGAGCTGCACGGCGATGCCCGCCGCGAAGCTCTTGAACCGGAACAGGGACAGCTCGATCAGCGGTGAGCCGTCGATGATGGCCTTCTGCCGCTGGTGCCGGACGAGGAGCCCGAAGACGAACAGGCTGCCCACCATCGAGACATGGCCCCAGAGCGGCCAGTCCAGCTCGTGCCCGCGGGTGAGCGGGTAGATGAGCATCAGCATGGCGAGGGTGACCAGGCCGACGCCCACCAGGTCCAGCCGCATGGCCTTGGGTGCCTTGGACTCGGTGATGAACTTGGCGCCGAGGATCAGGCCGGCGATACCGACGGGCAGGTTGATCAGGAAGATCGGCCGCCATTCGAGCCCGAAGAGGTTCCACTCCGTGAGCAGCGCGCCCAGCAGCGGGCCGGAGACCGCGCCGAGGCCGACGATCGCGCCGAAGAGGCCGAAGACCTTGCCGCGTTCGTGCGCCGGGAAGGTGGCGTGCACGATCGAGAGCACCTGGGGCACCATCAGGGCCGCCGTCGCACCCTGGAGGATGCGAGCGGCGACCAGTATGTCGGAGTCGGCCGCGAGGCCGCAGAGGGCCGAGGCCACCGTGAACCCGGCGATGCCGATGAGGAAGAGCCGCTTGCGCCCGTAGATGTCGCCGAGCCGGCCACCCGTGATCAGTCCGGCCGCGAACGCGAGCGCGTACCCGGCGGTGATCCACTGGATCGCGGAGACGGAGGCATCCATGTCCTGGCTGATGCTCGGGATGGCGATGTTGACGATCGTGACGTCCACCAGGTCCATGAAGGCCGCGGTCATCACGATGGCGAGGGCGAACCAACGGCGCCGGTCGGCGGGGGCGGGCAGGGGCGGAGCGGTGCTCGATGCGGTGTTGTGTGCCGGGTCCGGCAGCGCTGCGGAAGAAGACATGAGAAGAAGGTATGGCCCCATTAGGTCTGATCATGACCTGATGGGGGCGCATCCTGGATCCCATGACCGACACCCCGGCACGACTGCTGAAGCTGCTGTCGCTCCTCCAGACCCCGCGCGAATGGCCCGGCGGGGAGCTGGCCGAACGGCTCGACGTCAGCCCGCGCACGGTCCGCCGCGACATCGACCGGCTGCGCGAACTGGGCTATCCCGTGGAGGCCTCGCGCGGTGCGCTGGGCGGCTACCGCCTGGTGGCGGGCGCCGCCATGCCGCCTCTCGTGCTGGACGACGAGGAAGCGGTCGCCATCGCGGTGGGGCTACGGGCCGGAGCAGGGCACGCCATCGAGGGCGTCGACGAGGCCTCCGTACGGGCGCTGGCGAAGCTGGAGCAGGTGCTGCCGTCGCGGTTGCGGCACCGGGTCTCGGCGCTGCAGAACGCCACGGTGCCGCTGACCCGGGGCGACGGGGCCACCATCGATCCGCAGACCCTGACGACGCTGGCCTCGGCGGCCACCGGGCAGGAGCGGCTGAGGTTCTCGTACCGCAGCGGCGACGGTACGGAGACGAAGCGGCAGGTCGAGCCGTACCGGCTGGTGAGCACGGGGCGGCGGTGGTACCTGGTGGCCTACGACCTGCTGCGGGAGGACTGGCGGACGTTCCGGGTGGACCGGGTCTCCGAGCCGTTCGGGACGGGCGCCCGGTTCACGCCCCGGCCGCTCCCCGTGGAGGAGGGCGGGAGCGCGGAGTCGGGGGACGCGGCGCGATACTTCGCCCGTTCGATGGCGGGGGTGCAGCCGGAGCTCCGGCTCGATGTCCGGTTCCGGGCGCCGGCGGAGTTCGTGGTGGCGCGGCTGCCGTCGACGCTCGGGGTGCCGGAGCCGGACGGGGAGGACGGCTGCCGGCTGCGGTCCTCGTCGACGGACTCGTTGGAGTGGGTGGCGCTGCGCCTGGCGCTGGTGGACTGCGAGTTCGCGGTGCAGGGGCCGCCGCAGCTGGTGGCGCACCTGGAGAGCCTGGGCGCCCGGCTCACCCGCGCTGCCGCGGCCGGACGTGGAGCGCGGAGGCCCGGGCCTTGAGGAGGAGCCGGGGGGAGGCACGGGAGCTTGAGCAGTGGCCCGGACAGGGGCCCGGACATGGATGAGCCCCGGCGCCGGGGGGGGGTGGGCGCCGGGACTCAGTTCCGGGGACCGGTCGGAGAAACCGGTCGGGTGACCGGCATGTCCGGTCGGTCAGCCGGTGCGAACCGGCTTGATGGGGAGGTTACGGGTTATTGGCTCACGCCGCAGCGTCAAAGCCCGTGTCGTGAGCCATTCGCTTCAATTCGAGTAGTGCGTGCTTCTCGATCTGGCGGATCCGCTCCCGTGTCAGGCCGTGTTGCTTGCCCACTTCGGTCAGCGTCCGCTCGCGCCCGTCCTCGATGCCGTACCTCATCTTGATGATGGAGGCGGTCCTGTTGTCGAGCTTGCCGATCAGGTCCTCCAGCTCCTCGCTGCGCAGGAGGGTCATCACCGACTGCTCGGGCGAGACGGCGGAGGTGTCCTCCAGCAGGTCGCCGAACTGGGTGTCACCGTTGTCGTCCACCGACATGTTGAGGCTGACCGGGTCGCGGGCCCAGTCCAGGACGTTGCCCACACGCTCGGCGTTGGAGTCGAGCTCGGCGGCGATCTCCGCGTGCTCGGGATCGCGCCCGTTCTCCCGGTTGAACTCGCGCTGGACCCGGCGGATCCTGCCGAGCTCCTCCACCAGGTGGACGGGGAGCCGGATCGTGCGGGACTGGTCGGCTATGGACCGGGTGATGGCCTGCCGGATCCACCACGTCGCGTACGTGGAGAACTTGAATCCCTTGGCGTAGTCGAACTTCTCGACCGCGCGCACCAGGCCCGCGTTGCCCTCCTGGATCAGGTCGAGCAGGGGCAGCCCCGCACGCGGGTAGCGACGGGCCACGGCAACGACGAGGCGGAGGTTGGAACGGATGAATATGTCCTTGGCGCGCTCGCCCTCGGCGACCAGCGCCTCCAGCTCTTCACGCGTCGCGCCGCGGGCGTCGCTCTCCACCTCGCCGTCGAGGAGCTGCTGGGCGTAGACGCCCGCCTCGATGGACTGGGAGAGGTCGACTTCCTTGGCGGCGTCGAGCAGCGGTGTACGAGCGATCTCGTCCAGGTACATGCCGACCAGGTCGCGATCGGCGATTTCCCCGCCCACGGCGCGAACACTGCTTGCCCGGTCGGTCCCACCGGAGGTGGTGGACGAACGACGGGCGACGGCACGGGTTGCCATGCGTGCTCCCTTGCTGAGTAGGTCGCGACACCTTTTCGGGTGCCCTGCATCCGATGGAAACAACGACTGGAATCCGGACAGAATTCCCATGCCGACCGTTCATTTTCGCGATCATCCAGTACCCTGTCCGGCGCCGACCGCAGGAAACCCCGCGCGGATACCCACGTAAGCGCAGGTCAGCCAGGGCGCCGAGGGGCACCGGCAGCCCTTGCGGGGAGTCGGCGACTCCGTTTCGGTGAGGCCGCGCTGACAGGAGGCCACACCCATGGGCCACGCCCGCCCACGACCGCGCATGCTTCTCGCCTCTACGGAACTACGAACGTCTCCCACAGCTCCGAACGTTCCGGACCTCCGAACGACGTTTCCGGCCTCCGAACGTCTCGAGTCGTTCCCGACCTCGCGTCTACCCCGGAAGACGGCCCGTATCGCCTCAAGGTTGCTCGCGATGTCCGCCGCCGATGGCGATCGAGGCCCTCATGCGGCACGGACAGGCGCCGGCCGCCATCGCTGGCTGGGCAACCGGCCCAAGCTGGCGGACATGCCCGGTTCCGCCGCTTCCCCGGCGGGCCCGGCCAGGCCCCCGCAGAGCCGGAGGCGGCGCGCGCCGCGACCAAGGAGCCCGTAGGGGCCGCCACCCACCGCTACGCGACCCATGGCCACGCCGCACGGATCATGCTCGTCCACGCGGCGACCGCGTCCGACGCGGTCCTGCACACACTGCCCGCGCTCCCCCGTAACCTGTGGCTGCGCACCCACAGGCTGCGCTCCCCCGCACTCTCTGGGCGTCCAGCCTGCACGCGGCCTGGGCGGCGAGCGCCGCGGTGACCGCCGCCTACGGGCCCCGCGAGGCGCTGCCGGTCGCGGAACACCCGACGGCGGCACAGGACGCACGGGGTTCACAGGGCTCACCGGACGCGCACGAGGTGTTCGAGCGGGCCACGGCACACGGGGACGACCACACGATCAAGTTCGCCGGCACTGCACTGGACGCAGGTGACGCGGCCGCCCTCGTCGCCATCGACCGCGCGATCGAGCTGAACACGCCGGCCTGGTGAAACGCCCTCGGCCGAAAGCCGAAAGCCCGAACTTCCTCATCCGAACTGCACCGACCGCTTGGCCAGCCCCATCCAGAAGCCGTCGATGACGCTCCGCCCCCGGTCCAGCTCCTCCTCGGCGGCGCCCAGCGTCACGAAGAGCGGGGCGAAGTGCTCGGTGCGCGGGTGGGCCAGCTTTCCGGCGGGTGACGTGTGCTCGAAGTCGAGCAGGGCGTCGACGTCCTGGGCCCGCAGCGCGCGGTCACCCCAGTCGTCGAACTCCGTCGACCAGCCCGGGACCCCGCCGCCCGGGTGCCGCAGGGCGGCCAGGTTGTGGGTGAAGAAGCCGCTGCCGACGATCAGCACGCCCTCGTCGCGCAGCGGGGCGAGCCTGCGCCCGATGGCCATAAGTCTCTGCGGGTCGAGTGTCGGCATGGAGATCTGGAGTACGGGGATGTCGGCGTCCGGGAACATCTCCACCAGCGGCACGTAGGCCCCGTGGTCGAGCCCCCGGTCCGGCATGTCCTGGACCGGCGTACCGGCGCCGCGCAGCAGCTTGCGGACGCTGTCGGCGAGCTGTGGGGCCCCGGGGGCGCCGTACCGCACCCGGTAGTAGTGCTCGGGGAATCCCCAGAAGTCGTAGACCAGTGGGACCGGCTCGACGGCACCGAGCGCGAGCGGGGCCTCCTCCCAGTGGGCGGAGACCATCAGGATCGCGCGGGGGCGCGGCAGCGTGGCGGACCAGGCGGCGAGCTGGCCGGGCCAGACCGGGTCGTCGGCGAGCGGCGGGGCGCCGTGCGAGAGGTAGAGAGCGGGCATGCGCTCCGCGGTGACAGTCATGGCACTCCCCGTCCACTGGACACTGATCATGGTCCCTGAACCCCGTTCCCGGACCCTGGTGCGGGGAACGGTTCTACAAGGGTCCTGCGAAATCTCTGAAGAGTCCGCGGAATTCCGTCGGCAAGGTCCTTGAATCTTCAAGTTCCTACCTCCAGAGACCTTAGCCCTATCTAGTTAAACTTTCAAGGAAAGGTCGTACAGTGGAGTACATGACCACGGCACCCACGGCATCCACCGGCACGACTCGCTGGCTCACCGACGAGGAGCAGCAGGTCTGGCGCGCCTATCTGCATGCCACGACGCTGCTGGAGGATCACCTCGACCGCCAGTTGCAGCGGGACGCTGGCATGCCCCACATCTACTACGGGTTGCTCGTCCAGCTCTCCCAGGCCCCCCGGCGCCGGATGCGGATGACCGAGCTCGCCAGGAACGTGAAGATCACCCGTTCCCGGCTCTCGCACGCCATCGCCCGGCTGGAGAAGAGCGGCTGGGTGCGGCGCGAGGAGTGCCCCTCCGACAAGCGCGGCCAGAACGCGGTGCTCACCGACGACGGCTACGCGATGCTCGGCCGTTCGGCCCCCGGCCATGTCGACGCCGTACGGCAGGCGCTGTTCGACCGGCTCACGCCCGAGCAGGTGCACAGCCTCGGCGACATCATGCGCGTGCTCGCCTCCGGGCTCGAACCGGAGGGTACGGACGCGGATCTGCCCTGGCTCCGCTGAGCGGCGGAACCAGGGCAGATCTTCGACCGGGGCAGACCTCAAGGGCGGTGGCCTCAGTGGGCGACGACCGGGATCCGGATCTCGTCCTCGGCGCCCTCGGCGTCCCCGCCGGACGCGCTGCCGCTCCCGTCGGGACCCGTTCCCGGGCGGCCGGTGTTGATCAGTACGACCGCGATCGCGGAGGCGACGACGAGGATGCCGACGGCCCACCAGATCGCGCTGGCGAAGCCGCTGACCATGGCCTGGAGCTCCAGGAGCTTCGGGTCCGTGACGCGGGCCGCGTTGTCGGCGATGTAGGCGGTGGTGGCACCCGCCGCGATGGTGTTCAGCAGAGCGGTGCCGATGGCGCCGCCGACCTGCTGCGAGGTGTTGACCATCGCGGAGGCGACCCCCGCGTCACGCGGCTCGATGCCGTGCGTGGCCAGGGACATGGCCGGCATGAACGCCGTACCCATACCGAGGCCGAGCAGCAGCATCCCGGGCAGGATGACGGCGGCGTAGCTGGTGTTCAGGTCCAGCTGGGTGAGGAGCAGCATGCCGAGGGCGGCGACCAAGAAGCCGGGGCCCATCAGTAGCCGCGGCGGGACCCGGGTCATCAGCCGGGTACCGATCTGGGTGGAGCCGGTGATCATGCCCGCGATCATCGGGAGGAAGGCGAAGCCGGTCCTGACCGGGGAGTAGCCCTTCACGATCTGCAGGTAGTAGGTCAGGAAGAGAAACAGCCCGAACATCGCGATGATGGCGAGCCCCAGCGAGAGGTAGACCCCGCCGCGGTTGCGCTCGGTCAGTACGCGCAGCGGCAGCAACGGCGACTTCACGCGCGACTCGGTGACGACGAAGGCCAGCAGCAGCGCGGCGGCCGCGATGAACATGGTGACCGTCAGGCCGTCCGACCAGCCGGCCGACTCGGCGCGGGTGAAGCCGTAGACCAGGGCGACCAGGCCGAGCGTGGAGAGCACGACGCCGGGGATGTCGAGGGGCGAGCGGTTACGGGAGCCGGAGGGCTCACGGATGACGAAGTACGCGCCCGCGGCGGCGACCACGGCGAACGGGATGTTGACGAAGAACGTCCAGCGCCAGTTCAGGTACTCGGTGAGGAAGCCGCCGAGGATCAGCCCGACCGCGCCACCGCCACCGGCGATGGCCCCGTAGATGCCGAAGGCCTTGGCGCGCTCCTTGGCGTCGGTGAACATCACGGCGAGCAGGGAGAGTGCCGCCGGGGCGAGCAGGGCGCCGAAGGCACCTTGCAGGGCCCGGGAGCCGAACATCATCGCCTCGTTCTGGGCGGCTCCGCCGAGCGCGGAGGCCAGGGCGAAGCCGATCAGCCCGACGACGAAGGTGCGCTTGCGCCCCCAGAGGTCGGCGATCCGGCCGCCGAAGAGGAGCAGGCCACCGAAGGCGAGCGCGTAGGCGGTGATGACCCACTGCTTGTTGCCCTCGGAGATGCCGAGGTCGTTCTGGGCGGAGGGCAGGGCGATGTTCACGATGGTCGCGTCGAGCACGACCATCAGCTGGGCGAGCGCGATGAAGGCCAGAGCCTTCCAGCGGCTGGGATCGGGAAGCCCGGTGCCGGCCGTTCTCGACAGCGGGGTGTCAGCGGTTTTTGCCATGGGAGTAGCCACCTAGGGACATGAGGGGGCGCCGAGGACGTCGCGAGGCGAGTCGCCGTACGTGCTGGCGTACGCGTGATGGGAGTACGTGAGTGCGTGAACGTAAAAGGACGTTGATTTACGGGCCGAGGCGATTTACGGGGCAGGCGTCAGCTGTCGCGGCGCCTCAGGTTCCCCAGGGTTGCCGCCGATCCGGGCAGTACGGAACGGGCCGGGGCTTCCAGTCCGTCGAGGAAAAGCTGCAGATGGCGATGGGTGAAGCGGTCGATGTCCAGGCAGGCGGTGCCGGGCAGCGGCCGGGTGAGCTGGGAGAGGGCGACGAGTACGTCACCGACGGCGATGTCGGTACGCAGCCGCCCCGCGGACATGGCGCGCGACACGAGCCCCTCGACAGCCGCTTCGAGGCGGTCGCGCTCCGCCAGCAGGTCGGGGTGGTCCTTGTCGAAGACGCCGGAGAGCATCGGGCACAGGGCGCCGATCCGTTCGTCGGCGGCCGCGTGCACGAAGCGGCTGAGCGCGGCGAAGGGGTCGGCCTCCGCCGCAACGGCCTCTTCGGCCCTCTCGGTGGTGCGGGAGGTGACCGCGAGCACGACCTCATGGGTCAGCGCCGCACGGTCGGGGAAGTTCCGGTAGAGCGTGGCGTTCCCGACGCCCGCCCGCCGTGCGACGTCGTCGAGCGGCACATCCGGCCCGAACTCGACGAACAGCTCACGGGCGGCCGTGACGATCCGCTCGCGGTTGCGCAGCGCGTCGGCCCGCGGGCGGGGCGTACGGCGCTCAGCTGCCGGTGCGGTGGTGTCGGCGGCGGTCTCCACTGCTGCGGACCTTCCCTCTTTCTGATCGGACGCCGATCGAATGCCGACCGGGCGTCGAGTAGCTGGCCGACCCCCACACGTAAGCGGGGACCAGGTCCCCGTTTCAGGGGGACACCGGTGTAAACGGGGAGAGCCTCCCCGGTTATTTCCACTCCCCACCGTGACCTGCGTCACACTGCATGGCGGCGAAAACCCTCCGATCGGCGCACCCCAGCGAGCGCCCGCCGACCGCCCGGCACAGGCTGATCGCCAGAGCGCAGTCAGGGTCGGCCGGCTGCCGCGGACCCCGAAGGCGCCTCTATGCAGCAGCCCCGCCACCGGATACGCAGTCACCGCCGCCCCATCGCCCTCGCGGGAGCGACCGCCCTGGTCATAGCCGCCATGGCGTCGGCGAGCACCACGCTCCCGGGGGCGGGCAGGGCCACGGCGGGCCCGGCAGCCACCGCCCAGGACCCCGCACTCGCCCCCTGCCGGATCTCGGCGGCCATGGGCGTGCAGATGTCGGAGGGCATGCCGACCCCGCCCGGCTACGCCCGCTCCACCGGCGAGGTCAGATCGCTCAACCTGATGATCGACTTCCCGGACGCGGAGGCCACGGAACCGGCGGCGGACCGGTTCGCGGAGTTCTTCCCGCAGACCTCCGACTGGTTCACGACCAGCTCCTACGGCCGCCTCGACTACCGCCCCGAGGCCCCCGTCAAGGAGTGGCTGCGGATGCCGATGCCGTTCGCGGAGTACGGGATAGAGCGCGGCTCACCGTTCGAACCGGGCTACCGCCAACTGGTCGAGGACCTCGTCGCGGCCGCGGACCCGCTGGTGGACTTCTCGGCGTACGACCTGGTCAACGTCCTGGTCACCCCGAACGCCGGCCCCTCCGCCCTGGACACCGTGCTATCGGTCACCTTCTCCGGCAACGACGACGCCCCGTCCGCGGACGGGGTACCGCTCTCGAACACGTCCTTCGTCTACAGCCGCCAGGACGACGGCTCGGGGTCGTACGCGCAGACGGGCTACCGCGTCCTGCCGCACGAGAACGGCCATGTCTTCGGCCTGCCCGACCTCTACACGACGGAGGGCGGCGGCTCTGTGGGGCACTGGGACATCATGTCCGAGGACTGGGGCGCCAACAACGACTTCCTGGGCTGGCACAAGTGGAAGCTCGGCTGGCTCGACAACGAGCAGATCAGCTGTGCCTCCCAGCCCGGCGTCAGCGAACACACACTCGGCCCGCTGGCCGACTCGGGCGGCACCAAGCTCGCCTTCGTCCCGGTCAGCGCCCAGTCCGGCTACGCCGTGGAGGTCCGTACGGCGGCGGGCAACGACGAGGCGGTCTGCCGGCCCGGGGTGCTGATCTACAAGGTCAGCTCCGACGTGGACACCGGCCAGGGCCCGGTCTCCGTCGCCGACGCCACCCAGGACAGCGGCGGCTGCACCCGGCGCCCCAACGTGCACGCGGAACTCTCGGACGCGCCGTTCCGGCCCGGCCAGACGTTCACGGACCGGGCCAACGGCGTACGGATAGCGGTGCTGGACGAGGACGGAGAGGGCAACTACCGGGTCCGGGTCACCCGGCCGTGAGCGGCGCGGGGCCCTCATCGCGCGCGGGGAACCGCTCCCGGAGTTCGCGCTTGAGGACCTTCCCGGTGGCGTTGCGCGGGAGCGGCTCGTCGGTGAGCAGCAGCCGGGCCGGCACCTTGAACCGGGCGAGGGACCGGCCGACGTGCTCGCGCAGGACGTCGGCGGTGACCCCTGCGCCGGTACGCGGCAGGACGACGGCCACGACCTCCTCCCCCAGCACCGGGTGCGGGATACCGAGGACGGCGGCGTCGCTCACCTCTGGGTGGTCGTGCAGGACGCCCTCCACCTCGACGCAGTACACGTTCTCGCCGCCCCGGACCACCATGTCCGTGATCCGGTCGACGACCGCGACCCGCCCCTCACGCTCCACGGCGAGGTCCCCCGTACGGAACCAGCCGTCCCGGAACGCCTCCTCGGTCGCGGCCGGATCGCGCCAGTAGCCGCGGAACAGCGACTGCCCACGCAACCACAGCTCCCCCACCTCCCCCTCGGGCAACTCCTCACCCGCCGCTCCCGCGATCCGTGTCTCGGTCACGGGGGTCGGGCGGCCGACGGCACCGGGGTGGGCCCGGTACTCGGCGCCGAAGTTCGCGAGGACGCCGCCGCTGGTCTCGGTGAGGCCGTAGCCGTTGCGGGGCTCGACGCGTTCGCCGTACCGGGCGGTGAGGCGGGCGACCAGGCGGGGCGGGGCGGCGGCGCCACCGGTGCTGAACAGGGTGAGGCTCGCCGGCGCGTCCCCCGCACGCTCGGCGGCGTCCAGCAGCTGGAGGGCGGTCGTCGGCACCCCCGCGAAGTGCGTGACGCCGTGGGCGCGGATGAGCCGGAGGGCCTCGTCCGCGTCCCACTTGTCCATCAGGACGAGGGTGCCGCCCGCCGCGATCACCCCGTAGAAGCTGGTGAACGCGGCGACGTGGAAGAACGGGAACGTCATCAGGGAGACCGGGGCGGGCCCCATCCCCGGGATCGCCCCCCTCCCCAGCGCGGAGGCAGCCGCCTGGTAGCGGGGGTTGAGCGCGGCCCCGGCCTGGGCGAGATGGGTGGCCACCGCCCCCTTGGGCCGGCCGGTGGTGCCGGAGGTGTAGAGGATCGTGGCGTCGTCCTCGGGCCGGGGCTCCACGTCGGGGGGTGCGGCCAGGGGGTCGGGCGCGGGAAGGTCCTCGTACCGCTCGACCCGTACCCCGTCCGGAAGCAGCCCCTCCCCGTGGCGGCCCTGGAAAAGGACAACGCGCGCCCCGGCCCGCCGAGCCCACCCCGCGACCCGCTCCAGCCGCTCACCGTCGACGAGCAGCACGCCGGGCTCGCAGTCGTCGAGGGCGTGACGGAACTCGTCCTCGGTCCACCAGGAGTTGAGCGGTACGGCGATGAGCCCGGCCAGCTGGACGGCCCAGAAGGCGATCTGCCACTCGGGCCGGTTCCGCATCGCGACCACGGCCCGGTCACCGGGGCGCAGCCCGTACCGCTCGCTCAGCCGGACGGCCAGGGCGGACGCCGCGGCGAAGAACTCCCCGTACGAGTAACGGCGTTCACCGGCGATCAGGAACGGCGCGTCACCGTAGGCCCAGGCCGTCTCCACGAACTCCCGGAGCGTGCGCGGCCCGTCGGCGTACTCCAACGCCCCCTGCTCACCCCGGACCACGGCGAACGGGGCGCCGGGGGCGGTGAGCAGGGAGTGGACCCGTTCGGCGCGCTCGGAGTCCTGGGGCCCGGTCGGGGGCAGGTCGGTGTGCGGCACGGGCTGCGGCCTTTCTCGCGCTGGCTCGGTAGGGGTGAACGGTATGCGGGCGGCACGGGGGCGCCAAGGCCGCGGGGTGCCCACGCCCCATGGTCACATCGACGGGGACAGCCAGTCCCAGCACTCCCGCCTGCGACGGGAGCGGCCCGCGACCAGTGCGCGGCCCTGGACGGCGGTACGCCTCGACGTCCTCCGCAGTCCACTACCGCGGGCACGTCACGTCGGACAGAACAGACCGGCGCACCATGCCCACACGGTCCGCGATCGGCCTCTTCCCCGGCAGACGGCTCCGCCGCTGCCGCGCCCAGCCCGTTCTCGTGGACAAAGCCGGCATCGGTGACCGACGGCGGAGCAGGCGTCAGCGACCAGCCCTGACGACGGCCGCAGCCAGGACTTTCACACACATATCGGGCTTATATGAGATACGCCACTTCGGGGGCCATAGGCAGGGGCAGTCACCCCGGCCTACAGTCCTGTTCGTTTGCGGAGTGTTCGGCTCCGCGCCGTCCGGCCCAGCCCTCCGCTCCGTACACGACCTGTACGCGCACGCAGAGATCCGGGCCGATTCCCCGACTCACAAGGAACCGGGAACATCCGCATGGGCACATTGGAAACCTGGGTCGTCGAGCTCAACGACATCTTCTGGACATACCTGCTGATTCCGCTGGTCGCCATCGCCGGCGTCTGGTTCACGCTGCGCTCCAAGGGCGTGCAGATCCGCCTGATCCCGGAGATGTTCCGGGTCTTCAGGGACAAGCCGCAGTCCGGCGTCAGCCCCTTCGGCGCCTTCACCATCTCCGCCGCCGCGCGGATCGGCACCGGCAACATCGCCGGTGTGGCCACCGCGATCACCATGGGCGGCCCCGGAGCCGTCTTCTGGATGTGGATGATGGCCCTGATCGGCGGTGCCTCGGCGTTCGTCGAGTCGGTCCTGGCCCAGCTGTACAAGGTGCGCGACACGGAGCCCGGTACGTACCGAGGCGGCCCGGCCTACTACATGCAGAAGGCGCTCGGAATGCGCTGGCTCGGCGTGATCTTCGCCGTTCTGATCACGCTGACGTTCGGGTTCGTGCTGACCGCGGTGCAGTCCAACACGATCACGGTGGCCACGAAGGGCTCCTTCGGCTCGGACGCCTCCTGGTTCAATCCCGTCCTCGGCATCGCGCTCGCCGCGCTGCTCGCGCTCGCGGTGTTCTTCGGCGTGAAGCGCCTGACGGCCGTCACCAAGGTCATCATCCCGGTGATGGCCGCGCTCTACCTGCTGACCGGCCTGGTCATCGTGCTCCTCAACCTCGGCAACGTGCCGGGCATACTCGGCGACATCATCGGCGGCGCCTTCGGCTTCCGCGAGGTCGCGGGCGGCGCCGTGGGTACGGCGATCCTGCAGGGCGTGCGGCGCGGCATGTTCTCCAACGAGGCCGGCATGGGCTCCGCCCCGAACGCAGCCGCGGCCGCGGAGACCACGCACCCGGTCAAGCAGGGTCTGGTCCAGACCCTCGGCGTCTACTTCGACACCTTGGTCATCTGCACCATGACCGCCTTGGTGATCCTCTCCGCCAACCCGACCCTCGGTGAGCGCGGCGGCGCGGACGTCACACAGGCCGCCTTCACCAGCGCGCTCGGCGACTGGGCCGGTCACCTGCTGACCCTGGTGGTCTTCACGCTCGCCTTCAGTTCCATGATCGGTAACTACTACTACGGCGAGTCCAACATCCAGTTCATCACCCGCAGCAAGCGCGTGATGAGCACGTACCGTGCGGTGGTCATCGCCTGCGCCGTCCTCGGCGCGATCGGCTCCGTCCCGCTGGTCTGGAGCCTCGCGGACGTCACGATGGGCGCGATGGCCCTGATCAACCTGGTCGCGATCATCCCCCTCAGTGCGGTCGCCTTCCGCCTCCTCGACGACTACCTGACCCAGCGCCGCCAAGGCCTCGACCCGGTCTTCCGCAAGGACCAGGTTCCGGGCCTGCGCGGCGAGGTGGAATGCTGGGGCGCATCGGACCAGGGCGCCACACCGCAGGAGCGGATGCCGGTCGGCTCGCTCTGACACGGAGCCGCCCCCGCGCGACCGTACGCATCGAAGGGCGGCATCCCGGGAGGGGTGCCGCCCTCGGGCTCTTCGAGGTCGGGCCCGAATCCCAGGTACCGTGTCGAACCGCGGCGCGAAGGTACTGCGGCGCACAGCGGCAACGGGGGCGACCTCCGCAATCCCTATCCGCTAGGCTGTCAGCGGTCAGTCGACGTCCAGTGCGCCTGCTCGGGAAAGCGTCCTTCCGGACCCCTACCGCGGCACGCCACAGAGTCGCATGACCAGGGCGTTTGCCTAACTCCGCCCGGCATTCCCCACTGGGGTCTCCGGCAAGGTTTTCGGCAAGCCCCCGCCTTCGTAGCTCAGGGGATAGAGCACCGCTCTCCTAAAGCGGGTGTCGCAGGTTCGAATCCTGCCGGGGGCACAACGCATGACCGCCCTGACCCGGGGTTTCTCCTCCCAGGGCGGCGCTTTGACCGGCCTCGGACCCCTCGTCCGAGGCCGTTTGCGTGAGCGGATCTCACTTCAGCAGCCGCTGCCACCGCAGCAAGAGCCCCTCGCAAACGCTGTGGGCGGAGCCTCCTCGCTCTCCTCTGGCACGGAGCAAGCGGCTCGGTGACGCCAACGGCCGCGGAGGGCATCTCGCCGGCGACCGCGTGGGGCGGGAGGATCTCGGCGTCCGTGCATTCAACGGCTTCCCGCCCAGGTCAGTCCTCAGCGAAAAGAGAAGGGCCGGCGATGCTCCACTTCCCCACGATCAGCAGTGCGTCCGGCCTTTCCCGGGGAGCCACAGGTTGTCCTCTCTGCGTCAAGCACTGCTCCCAGGCAAGGCAGCCGTTGTGTTTCGGTCTCGCCGGTCGGTCCGACGACGCAGATCGATGGTCCGCAATGTGGCAGGGAGATCTGCCCGGTAGGGAATCAGACCGAATCGCCGATGCTTGATGGTGGCCGCCACCGTCACCCGGGCCTGGACGGAAGCACCGGCGGTGGCCTTGACGATCAGCGTGAAGGTCTCGTCACCGATCAGGGGGTGACGACTGGTCGCCTGGATGCGCCATTCCGGGTCGCTGTCCCTTTCGCCCATTCCGATGACGAGAAGATCCTCCCGGCCTTGGCCGGGGGTGAGTTCGAGAGTGGATTCGACGATCGCGAGATTGGCGCTGAGTCCGATGGTCGCTGTCCTCTCCACCGGGTGGGAACGCTTCTTGGGAGAGATCGACCAAGCGATCGGCTGTCGGTCCGCAGGCTCGTCAGGGGACTCCAGGAGAACGCCGACGGCAGCGTCGGCGAAAGGATCACCGTTCGCCGGTGGGCGGAAGGCGCACGTGAGGCTGAGGAGGAAATAGTCGCTGTGCGACGCCTCCGCGGTCAGGAAGCCGAGCCATTCCGCATCGCCCGCGGCTGCCTCCTCCGCCCTCAGTGGGTGGACGACGGCGGTACTGAGCGATACGCGCCCTTCGATGCGGTGCTGCGGGGCGGGCGACTGCAGCCGGGGCACCTCCACCAGGTCGATCTCGTGGAGCGGGGTCAGGGGCAGTTCCAGAGGGGTCATGAGACAGCTCCTTGGTTCGCATCCGAATGGCGCCAGTCGCCGATGAAGCAGAAAGAGCCCCAGTCCCGGAATGCCGGACGGCGGCCGCGGACGGCCGACTGCGCTGCGCGGAAAGCAGCCCGCCGGTCCGGTGTCCGAAAGAGGCACTCGTAGAACGTCCCGAAGAAGTCGGTGGCCACCTGTGGGTGGACCGGCCATAGGCATCCGATGACCGCCGAGGCGCCGGCGGACAGGAACGCGGCGGGCAGGCCGCGCAGATTGTCATTGACGTCGAACCTGCCCAGGGCGGATTCGCAGGAACTCATCGTCACGACTTCGACGCCCCGCAGGTCGGCCTGGAGAACGTCGTGGGCGAAGACACGACCGTCGTTGTCCGCATCCGGCGACAGGTACAGGCACTGGTACCACGACGCCCACTCGTTGTGTGCCCCGTGCGCGGCCACGTGGACGTAACGGGCGCCGGCGAGTTCTCCGAGCAGCCGCCGCGGTGTCGCCGCGGCCCCCAGCACCGCATGACCGCCCATGGCCACAGCGACCTGGGTGGCGTGTGTTTCCAGGGCGTCCTGAGCGTGGAGACCGTGCTGGGTGGCCCCGGCCGCGGACGCGAAGGCGACGAGTCCACGCCCGGGCGGACGGTGAAGACCGGGCGCCTGCGTGCGGAGGAAGCCCAGGCTCGGCACCTGAGTGACGGTCCAGTCCTCGGCGAGGGGACGGCCATCGACCTCCAGCAGGTGGTAAGGGAGGTAATGCAGTGGGCCGTGGGGCCAGATACACAAATGCCGCTTTCCCTGGGCCCGCCAGCCGTCCAGCGCCGCGGTGAAGCCCGCCAGATGGAGGACACTGTCCTCCCTGAGCTTCCGTTGTGCCTCACGGCTGACAGGCCGGTACAGCGGGTCCGCGACGACGGCCTGCCGTAGGGCGGCGACGTGAAATGCCACCGGGTGGGCGAAAAGCCTGTGCGTCGCGCGCGTGAAGCGGGTGAGCCCGGCTTCAAGATTCGGCAGGAGCATGGTGTGGTGCTCCATTTCGTCGCGAGTCACCGCCAGGCCGGACAGAGAGGTCACCGGCGCCTCGGTTCCGTCCCGGCGTGCGTGGCCGAGATACAGCGAGAGCAGCACCGTGTCCTCGGTGAGGAGTGCCTGCAACTCGTCAGGGAACATCATCGGTATGCGGTCCATGCGGCCGGCGGCGAGGAGTTCCTGACTGATCCACCGGTCCGCGGCACGCTGTTTGTTGCGGTGCTCCGTTTCGGCATCGCTTCCGAGTTCGGACTCGCCGGTGCCCACGTAGAAGAGCATGGCCTCTTCGGAGCTCGGCAGTTCGGGCCCGCTCAGCGGTCCGGTCAGCTGCGACTCGTCCGCCCTGATGCGGGCCAGTAGTCGAGAGAGTCGTGCGGAGGGTGCGAACGGGCCGGGCAGTCCGGCGATGACCGTGAAGTCGATTCCTTTGGCAGCTTGATGGGTCGCCATCATCAGGCCGTAGGAGACGGTGGGGCCGCTGAGTTTGAGGATCAACTGTTGGTACAGATCCCGGAGCTTCCAGCCGATGACTTCGTCGACGCCGCCCCGGAGCCAAACGGCGGCGGGGATCAGGGCCGCCACAGCCGCGCCGGCGCTGCTCTCGTCGGCTGCCAGCGCATTCCTCAATGCGGCATCGAGGCTGTTCAGCGCCATATCGGTCTGGCCGCACAGGGCGTAGGCGGCGAGGGCGTCGGCGAAGTGACGTGCGGCGAGGGCCTCCTGCCCTGTCCCCGACATGCGCAGCCCCATGTCGTACGAGAGTGTGCCGTCGAGGTATTCCAATGCGGGACCGCACCGGCGGCACAGTTCCGGAGCCAGCTCCCGCGCCTCCGCTGTCAGAGCGCGGCCGAGGTGCTCCTCCTCGTTCCCCCGGGCGTGGGCGGCGAGGTGGATGAGGGTCGCCGCGCGTTCCTCGGGGGACCAGCCCTCTTCGTCCGCGCGGGTGCGGAGCCGACCCGCGGCTTCCTCCACTCGGATCAGTCCTGCGAAGCATCCCAGCCGATTGTCCGCCAGACAGTGCACCTCGCTGGCCCAGCGGCGACGACGGTAGGAAGCCCCGGGCAAGTCCGGCAGTTCTCGGTCAGCGACCTCGATCAGTTGGAACTCCAGGTCGGGCCGACGCGCCTCCTCCGCGAGCGTGAGCGCCTCGGCGAAGACGCTCGCGGCCTCCCGCATCCCCCGCCGGTCCCGGACGGCGGCCAGCGGCAGGGGCAGCATGTCCTGAAGATCACTGGGCAGCGAGAGCTCGCCGAGCAAGCACAGGATTCTCAGCAGGTACAGATGGGTGAGGGGATCCCGGACCGGGTCCAGCAAGTCGAACGCCTCACGGGCAGCCGCCCGGATCTCATCGTCGCGCGGCTCCTGTTTGAGACCGGCGAGCATGGACAGGGCTTCGGCCAACGCCTTGAGGACACGCCCCCGCTCGTGCTCGCGCGACAGGTCGGCGGCCTCGCGCAGATACCGGACCGCTTCCTCGGCGGCGACCAGGGGAGGAGGCATCTCCGCGGTTTCCGATGCGACGGAATCGTCGGCATGGACCGCGTTGTGCCGAACCTGGCGGTCGCGCCACAGATGATGAGCCGACTCGAAGGAGAGTCCCGACATGTTCCCCAGATAGGGGCTGACGCGAAGCAGCCCCGCGGCGAACAGCGTCTCCGCGAGTTCGGCGACGTCCTCGGCACGACCGCCGTCACGCAGAACGGCGATCTGTTCGTCCGCCACGGCACAGGCACGGCCGAAGAGAATCCCATCGGCCCCATCGATCAGCGCAAGCCGTCCCGCTTCGACGTAGGCATCGGCGGCCCACCACCATGGCGTTCCCTGTCCGGCACCCCAACGGGAGCGGGCGGCCTCCAGAGCGAGGGTCAGTGCCGGCACCGCTTCGCGCGGCGTACCGGTCCGTACGAGACGTAAGGCCCCGAGCACCACGGAGCCCACGGCGGCCCCCGACAGGTCGAGCGACTGGTCCCTCACTCGGCATCTGGCCTCGCTCTCGGTCACCACTCGCGCCGAGAGCTGCCCAGCGAGACCGAGCAAGGCCTCGGCCTGGCGCCGGACCGCGGGATCTTCCGCATGGGCCGCTCGGTCCTCCTCGGCCGCAACAGCGTCGTCGAACAGCAGAAACCCCCTGGCCGTCCTGACACGGGACGTTCGCTCGAGAAGAAGCCTCATGACTCTGCGCAGGTTGGCCAGGTATGCCTCGCGCCCGGCGCCGTTCGTCAGGTCGACCGCGCGGCGCAGCCACCTGGCCGCTTCCCGCAGCACCGGTACGACGCCGTCCTCGTCACTGACTGCCGTGTCCGCTGCTTCCGCGCGACGGCCGAGAGCCGAACCGAGTCCGGCCGCCGCACGCGCATACGCAGAGGCGTCCCCGGCAGCGTCCGCGAGAGCATCCCTGTAGGCCCTCTCGGCTCGGGTGAGATCCGCACTGCTCCCTGCGACCTCGAAGCGTCGGACGAGGGCATCGGCGAAGGACACCCGGCGGCTCACGCGCCGTCGGGCGGACGGCTCCGGGAGCGCGGCCACACTGCCGAGCAGTTCCACCGCGCCATCTGCGTCGGCGCTCCGTTCCACCGCAGGGCGGCCGGGTAAAGCCGCGCGGTGGTGGAGCGCAAGGCCGTGGACGGTGTCCCGGTATGAGTTGTCATCGCTGTCGGCGATGGTCTTGATCAAGCTGACGGCCTGGTTGAGGGCAGCTACGTCGCCCTTCCCCTCACCGTCGACGACCAGGTCTGCCGCATGTTCCAGCGGGTCGCTCCACGGGTCGTATCCGGTCTCATCGGCGAGCCGCGGCCACAACTCACGCGGCACACGTCGGTGATCGACCAGGTAAAGCAGGCCGAACACACCGATCGCCGTCTCAAGGTCCCGTGCGGCGAGGGCGCCGCCCTTGTGCGCCAGGGAGCGGGCCCAGTAGAACGCGGCAATGGTGTGAAGGACATCGGGGGCGGCCTCTTCGGGTCGCCCGCCCACCGACGCGAAGAGTTCCGCCGCGACAGCCAAGGCGTCGTCTTCGAGCACGCGGCGCGGGTCTCCGCCGTCGCCGAACTCACGTACGCGAGCGGCCAGCTCGCCCAGAAGCGCATCCTCCACGAATCCCCCGTCCGTTGGGGTACTCATCGTAGTAAAAGCGACACGAGCAGCCCGGAGGAATTGTCGATCTGCGCGAGGGCGGCTCACAGCCCCTCTGAGAGCCGAGCCGCGACTCAACGGCGATGTCATCGGTCCCGTCCCGGCCGCGGCGTTCTCACTCCCCTGGTGACGAGTCCGCCGTGCCGGTTCCTCACTCGTCGTGGGCTCGCCGGTCGGATGCCTGCCGCCGGGGAGGGGCATGAGCGAGATCAGCGTGCCGGACGGATGGCAGGCAGACAGTACCCTGAGCCCAGTGGGATCGGGTCCGCAGCACAGCGTCCAGGAGGTGCTTCATGGCGGCCGAGATGGTGGCCCCGGCGTGGATGCATGAGCAGATCACGGCAGAGGAGTACGAGTCCTGGTCCGAGGAGCAGTGCGCCGGCATTGAGATCGTGGACGGGATGGTCGTCGTGAGTCCGAGTGCGTCCAAGCGGCACAACCGGCTGGCCCGCATTCTGGCGAACGCCCTGGATGCCGCCGCGGGCCCGGAGTGGAATGCCGACACCGACTTCGACGTCCGGCTTCAGGACGTTCCGCTCACCAATCGCCGCCCGGACGTCGTCGTGTACCGCGCAGAGACGATCGACATCACCCCCACCCGCCCTGAGCACGTGCTGCTGGTCGCGGAGGTGGTGTCGCCGGGCTCGGAGACCACCGACCGGATCGTGAAGGTCGACCAGTACGCCAAGGCAGGCATCGGCTTCTACTGGCGGATCGAGCAGGCCGCGACAGGCGTCCCTCTCGTGTACACCTACGTCTTCGACCCCGCGACGAAGACCTACCGGGATGGAGACGTGTTCACCGGCGTCCTCAAGGCAGCGGCCCCCTTCCCGGTGGAGATCGACCTCGGGCAGGTCTGACCACGCGCTGCTCAGCAGTCGACAGCGCGTGGGCGATGCGTGAGCGGACGGTTCGACAAAGGGCGGCATGAGCCGGATCAAGTGGCTCGCCGTGCCGTTCCGACCAGGGGGAAACAGCACCGCACGGCAGCGCCGGGCATCCCCCGGCAAGGATTCGATCCCACTCCTGAAGCGGGTGTCGCAGGTTCGAATCCTGCCGGGGGCACAGCACAGCAAGCGGCTGACCTGGGGTTTTAGCCTCAGCGAGGCGCTTTGTTCGACCCCGGACCCCCTCGTCCGGGGCCGTTTGCGTGAGCGATGTGTGAGCGGGACGGGGAGCCGCCGTCCCCACTCCGTCCCCACGAATCAGCATGATTCGGCACGGGATCGTCGGTTCCACGGGCTGGGCGCCCGCCACCGGCCCGCTCTCCTTGCAGGAAACGCGCGCTCGCGGCAGGCGCGCTCCGCCCCCCTGGCCGGCGGTCTCTGCCCGCGCCCGCCTACTTCACGCAGACCTCGTCCTTCCCGGGCAGTCTGCCCGTCTCCAGGTACCGGTTGACCTTGGTGTCCACGCACGCGTTCCCGTACTCCCCGTACAGCGCGTGCCGGTTGGCACCCTTGAGGGTGAGGAGCCGGGAGCTGGGGAGCTGGTCGTGCAGGGCGGCGCTGCCCCGGTACGTGGTGCGCGGGTCGCCGGTGGCGGCGACGATCAGGGCCGGGGCGTCGTGGCGTATGCGGGTGGGGTTCTCCCTCGGGGCGTCCCAGAACGCGCACGGGCCGATGTTCTCGGTGAGCGGGCCGAACAGGGGGTGGGCGGCGCGGGCGCGTTCGATGTCGTGCCAGTAGAGCTCGGGGTTGCGTGGGGCCGGTACGTCGCCGCAGATGATCGCCATCTGGACGCTGCCGGAAGCCGAACCCTCGCCGGTCAGCGCGAAGCGGAGCTGCTCCGTGAACCCCGGGGAGAGGGTGGTCTGTTGTCCCTTTGCCGCCTTGGACAGCACGGACACCTGCTCGGCCAGGGACGCCCGCGACGCGTCGGTGTCGTCGGCCACACCCATGAAGAGGAGCGTCGGTATGTGGGTGTCGTCGAGCCGGAAGGTGTCCGGCGCGGTGCCGACCGTCAGGGAGGCGCGCGCCGCCTTCGCCATCACGCGGTCGATGGTGGCCAGCACGGCGGTACGGGTGCGGCCCAGGCCGTACGTCGTGTGGCGGCCGGCCGCCCAGACGGCCCAGGCGGAGAGTGCCTGCTCGTTCTCTTGCACCGCGTCCTTCAGCAGCCGCGGGCCGTAGGCGCGCGGGTCGATCGCTCCGTCCAGGACCACCCGGTCGTAGCGTCCGGGGAACATCTGTGTGTAGACCGTGCCCAGGTATGTACCGTACGAGTAGCCCAGGTAGGAGATCTTCCGTTCGCCCAGCGCTCCCCGGATCACATCCATGTCCCGGGCGGTGTTGCGCGTGGTGACGTGCGGGAGGACCGAGGCGTTGGCGGCGCGGCACTTGGCGGCCAGGCTCTTGCTCAGGGCCACATGGCGGTCGAAGCCCGCGCGGCCCGCCCCGGCCGAGAACCAGGGGAAGCTGACGGGCCAGTCGCAGTCCAGCGGGGTGCTGCGGCCGACGAAGCGCGGGTCGAAGCCGACGATGTCGTAGCGGGCGCCGACCTTCTTCATCGCCGTGCGTATGACCGGTGGGGACTCCACCGCCGGGCCGCCGGGGCCGCCGTTGTTGAGGAGGATGGCGCCGATGCGGTGGCGGGTGTCGGTGGCCTTCAGCCGCGATACCGCGACCGTGACCGTGCGGCCCCGGGGGGCGGCGTAGTCCAGCGGGACGGTGACGTCGGCGCACTGCACGCCCGCCGCGTCCAGGTCCCTGCCCGTCGTGTCGTCGGGGGACTGCACGCACGTGCCCCAGGACGGGCGTTGGTCGTAGTAGCGGTCGAGGCCGCTGTGTGCCTCCGTACCGGCCGCTCTCGTCGCGGGTGTCGCCAGGGCCGGTGACGCGGTGAGGCCTACGGCGAGGGCGAGGCCTGCGGCTGCGGCGCTGCGGGCCGCCGGACTGTGGGTGATCTTCTCTGCGTATCTCACACAACAGACGCTAGGAGTCCCGGCGTTCGCACTCACTACGGCTGGCACCCCACTTCGCAGGGGGGCCAGCTCCTCCTCGGCACACCCCCTGGCGGGTCACCCGGCCAGGAGCTCCCCGATCACCCACCACGCGTTCCGCGCCATCACCGGGTTCGACTCCCGGTAGGCGGCGAGCCCAGGGGAAGCCCTCGGCCGGAACCCCCTGAGCCAGCGGTGCCGGGACCGGTACGGGCAGCTGCGCCGCCGGCAGCGGCAGCCAGCGGTGCTCCGTTGCCACGTCCGCCGCGCTGCTCTCCGTACGCGGCAGCCATACCACCTCGTCACCGCCCAGGCGGTAGACCGCGTTCGCCGTCCCGTTCGCGTCGACCGCCTCCACCGGCAGGTCCGCCCGGCGCGGGAACTGCGCGGCGATCAACGTGCGTACGACAGCGGTGGATTCGGGCTCGCCCGGTGAGTGAACCAGGCGGGTCCGCGGCGGCACGATGTCCCCTCAACGGCAGACCACCCTCATCTGCGCCGCCGCGTGGTGCGCGCCCACCCGGTCCGACGCGCCCCAGTCCCGGCCACGGTCGACGAGCAGCACCGCGAAGGCGTCGCCCTTGACCGGGTAGTTGCCCACCTCGACCGCGCTTCCCCGGTGTTGCGTCTGGCGCACCGCGAACCCGGTGTACGCGGAGTCCGCGTCGGCCGGGTCGGAGAGCACCCGGTAGACGGTCGGGTCGCCTGCCACGTCGCGGGCGCGCCCCTCCGGCACGAACACCGTCAGCGCGCACTCCCGGAAGCCCTCGCCGAGGTGCCAGGACCAGGTCGCGGTGGAGCCGCGGTCCTCGGTGGGGCTGCCGGACATCGGGACGGCGGTGAACCGGCCGTCGCAGCCGCCGCCGGTGAAGCCGCCCGAGGCGACCGCGTACCAGCCGGCCTCGCCCCTCTCGAAGCGGCCGTACTCCCGGTACTCCCCCGCCGTGCAGCCCGGGCCCGCCCACTGTGTGAAGCGGCGGCCGCTCTCATCCGGGGCATGTGGGGAGCCCGGAGAGTCCGGCGGCTCCGGTGCCTCCGACGACGGCTCCTCGGGCGAGGGTGCGCCGGGGGCGTCCTCCCCCGGGCCGATACGGGTGGGGGCCCCGCCGCCGATCCGGTCCGGCAGGGCGCCCGCCCGGCCCGCCGCGTCCGTACGGCTCGTGCCGCCGGCCACGCTTCCGCCGCCCGACAGGAGCAGCGCGGCCACCGTGGCGAGGCCTCCGGCGGCCACCACGGCTCCCGCCGCCAGCAAGGCCTTACGCCGTCGTGGCAGGGTCGAGACGCGGCCCGTCAGGGTCTCGTGCGCGACCCAGGAGCTCTCGCCCGCCGCCGTCCGGGAACGGGCCGATCCGCAGTCGGGGCAGACCATCCCCGGCAGCGCGCCGCGTTGACCACCGCAGTGTTGGCACCTCATGACAGGACACCTTGCCAGGGTGGCGCCCGCAGAGGGAGGGCCCACGACTGATGGCCCGTACAGGGATCGGTTTGAAGCCCGGGCAGGGGCCTGTACAGCCGTCAGTTCCGCAGCGTCCTTGCACAAGAGCCCGGTTCAGCTCAGCTGAGCTCCTCCGGACACGGCGTCCCCGGCTGCAGTTGGTACGGTGCCGCAAGCCGGTACACCCCCGGTTTCGGCGCGAGGAGTTCGGTCCACTCGTCGCCGTACGGGCCCTCGTCCTCGATCTTGTTCAGGCAGCCGTGGAGGTTGTCGAAGGTCTTGGGAGCCGTCTCGTCCTCCTGCGTCCGCAGCTTGGACTCCTCGGTCTCCTGCGGCCGCTCCACGCCCTTGCCCTGCTCGTCGACGACCGCGAGCCAGCGCGAGTACGGGATCCGGATCAGCACCCGGCCCGCCGACTCGACCCGGATCGTCAGCTCGTTCGCGCCCGCCTTCTCCACCGTCGCGGGCGGATCGGCGAGCGGGGTCGGCTCCAGGACCCGGTAGAGCTTCCAGTTCTCGTCGCTCCATATCTCACGGAGGTAGGACAGCCCCTTCCCCACGAGTTCGGTCTCCCGCTCGGCCCCGCCGTCCGGCCTGCCGGTGGGCAGCACCACGTAATGGACCGCCCAGCGATCCAGCCACTGGCGGTAGTTGACGGCGTCCAGGGTGTCGTCGTAGAAGAGCGGGTTGCGCTTCATGTCGGCCTGCCGGTTCCAGCCGCGGGCCAGGTTGTACGTGGCCAGCGCCGAGGCCTCCCGGTGGCTGCTCGCGGGGACCACCTCGACCCTGCCCCGCTCGGCCCCGACCTGCTGGAGCTGATTGACCAGGGGGGCCAGCGAACGGGCCCAGGAGGCATCGGGGGTGGTGCGGACGATGTCGTCGACGCCCTTGAAGCCGATCCAGAAGTTGAGCCCGGCGAACGCGAGGACCAGCGCGTACCAGCGGCGGCTGCGCGGCACCGTGAACGGCAGGGCCGCCAGCAGCACGATCCCGGCGAACAGCATCGCCATGCGGGTCACGTTCGACCCGATCTGCGAGTCGACGAAGTAGGTGAGCACGGTGCCGACCCCGTAGACCGCGGCCGCCGTGCGGACCGTGCTCCAGTCGCGCGGTACGAGGACGAAGACGAGGACCGAGAAGAGGAACGGCAGCGACACCGTCCCCAGCGACATCGGCTGCGTACCGGAGAACGGGAAGAGGAGGGAGGACAGCGCCACCACGGCGACCGGGGCGAGGCCGATCGCGTACGCGCCGGGGCGCCGCTTGTGGAGGAAGAGCGCGGCAGCGACCACCCCGAGGAACAGCCCGGCGACCGGACTCGACGCGGTGGCCAGCCCCGCGAGCGGGGCCGCGACGGCCGCCTTGGCCCACCGCTTGTACCGCCAGCGGTGGGGCCAGCAGAAGACGGCGGCGACGGCACCGACCGCGAACATCATGCCGAGCCCGAACGTCACCCGCCCCGACAGCGCGTTGCACAGGTAGGCGAAGACCCCGGCGAGCGAACAGGCCAGCGGATTGCGCACGGCCCGGACCCGGACCAGGATCAGCGCGGTCAGCCCCGCCGAGACCGTCCCCACGATCATCATCGTGGAGCGGACGCCGAGCACCGACATCAGATACGGCGAGACCACGCTGTACGAGACGGGGTGCATGCCCCCGTACCAGGCGAGGTTGTACGCGGTGCCCGGGTGCCGGCCCACGAACTCGGCCCAGGCGTCCTGCGCCGCGATGTCACCGCCGCTGTTGGCGAAGAAGAGGAACCACAGGACGTGGGTGACGGCCGCGGCCGCCGTGGCGATGGTGACGGGGTGGCGCAGCAGCCGCCGGGCCGGGGCCACGGGGTCGGTGCCGGGCGCCTCGGGGGCGGCGGGCTCCGCGGGTGCTTCCGGCGTCCCGGGCTCCGGCCGCTCCGGCGTACGGGGGGAGGGCAGCAGGACGCGCGGGGCGGCGCTGTCGGCAATCTCCCCGGTGCTGCTGTCCGCCTCGCGGCCGGGTCTCGGCTCCGCGGTGGTCACTACGGCTCTCCCCGTCCTCCGCCGGCCCCGTACGCCTTTCAGGACGCGTCCCTGCGCCCTTCAGTTGTCCGGGGACGCTAACACGTACCTCCGACACATACCCGTGACATGGAGCGGGGTGAGCGATGCCGCTCACCCCGTCCCACGACCGCGCCCGCGTCCGTACCTCTGTCTGCTCAGCCGATCCCGGTCAGCCGACCTGGTCAGGCGATCCGGGTCAGCCGATCCGGGTCAGCCGATCCGGGTCAGCTTGTCGCCGAAGGCCGGCTCCGTCAGGTCGCCCTGCAGCACCACCGGTGCCGTGACCTTTCCGGTACCCGTGCCCACGGTCACCATGCCGACCTCGCTGCCGGCCTTCGCGGAGTGCGCGATGCCCTTGCCGTTGTCGGTGACCTTGAGCTCGACCTCCAGGCCGGGCCAGCCGACCGCCTTGAGGTTCTTCGTCGCTATCACCGGGGTCCGTGCGCCGAAACCGTTGTCCACATACCCGACCACGTCGCCCTTCTTCACCACCGTGGCGGAGGTGGGGGCCTCCTGCGCGTCCTTGATCAGCTTCAGGCTGTTCTGCAGGGACAGCTCCAGGCTGTCGTAGACGCGCCCCGTGCCGGCCTGCTGGCCCATGACCGCTCCGTAGATCCAGAGCATCTTGCCGTCGACCATGGTGTTGGCGGACCAGAGCAGGTTGCCGCCCGCCGGGGTGGAGGAACCGGTCTTGATGCCGCTCACTCCGGGCTGCAGGAGCAGGTTGTTGTTGTTGTAGATCTTGCCGTCTATGCCCTTGATCTCGACCTCGGGCATGTCCACGATCTTCCGGAACACGTCGTTCCTCATGACCGCCTGGGCCAGCTTCAGCTGGTCGGTCGCGGTGGAGACGGTGGTCTTCTCCAGGCCGCTCGGGTCCGTGTACGTCGAGTTGGTCATCCCCAGGTCCTTGGCCGCGTCGTTCATCTTGTCGATGAACTTGTCCTCGCTCCCCGCGTCCCAGCGGGCGAGCAGCCGCGCCGCGTTGTTCCCCGAGGGGATCATCAGCAGCTGGAGCATCTGCCGCTGGGTGAGCTGCTGGCCCTTGGCCAGAGGTGCCGTCGACTCGTCAGGGCGCTTGGACTCGTCCTCCGCCTTCTGGTCGACGGTGATCGTCTCGCCCTCCTCATCACCCTTGAGGGGGTGCGCCTCCAGGATCACGTAGGCGGTCATGACCTTCGCGACGCTGGCGATGGGCGCCGGCTTCTGCGCCCCCTCGGAGCCGAGCGACCCGACGCCGTCCACCATCACGGCGGACTGCCCCTGGCCCGGCCAGGACAGCTTCGTCTCGCCGCCCTCGAAGGTGTACGTCGGCTTCGCCGTGAGCTCCAGGACCGGCTCCGGCAGCGGGCGCATCACCTGCACGATCGCAAAGACGATCAGCAGGAGGAGGACCAGCGGGGTCCAGATCTTGACCCGACGCACCGCCGTACGGACCGGGGTCTCGGCCGGCGGCGGGGTGTTCGTCAGCTCGGCGAGCAGGTCGAGCGGCGGCTTGGGCGGCAGCGGCTGCTGCCTGGTCCGCTCGGCCGCCGCCCACGACGGGGCGACCGGGGTGGGCGGAGTCGGCGTAGTCGCCGGGGCCGCGGAGCCGGTGTCCGGCGTGCCCGTCGGCGCTTCGGTCTCCGGTGCGCGGGGCGCGGGGGCGGGCCGTACGTCGTCGGAGCGCAGGGGCACGAAGGTGCTCGTGCGCTCGACGGCGCTCTCGGGCTCGTCCTGCTCCGGCTTCGCCTCGGCCGGCTTCGACGGAGAGGCACTCCCGGACGCGCCCCGAGCGTTGTCGCCCGCGGCCTTCAGCTTGTTGAGCTCCTGCGGCGAGAGTTTCAGCGCGGTCGTCGGCTGGTCGACCCGCCTGGCGGGCGGCGCGACCGCCTTGAAGACGGCCGTGGGCTGATCGATTCCTCGCAGGTCGGAGTCGGTTTCGGCGGCGGGAGCGGGGGCCTCGCCGTCCTCGTCGGAGCGGACCTCGGAGTCGGAGGGGGCCTCGGAGTCGGAGCGGGCCTCGGAGTCGGAGGGGGCCTCGGAGTCGGAGCGGGCCTCGGAGTCGGCGCGGGAGGCGGAGTCGGAATCCAGAGCGGCCGCGGATTCCGCCTTCTCGGCTTCAGTCGCGGTCGTGGTCTTCGCCTCGGCCTCCGCCTCCTCGGCAGGTTCGGGCTCGTCAGCAGACGTGAGCTCGGGCTCGGCGTCAGCGGCGGGCTCGGCGGCCGACTCGGCGTCAGCAGCCGGCTCAGCGGCGGGCTCGGCGTCAGCAGCCGGCTCGTCAGCGGGCTCGGCGTCAGCGTCCGCATCCGCGGCCGGCTCGCCCTTCACCGGCTCTTCAGCCTCGCCCTCGCCCTCGCCCTCGGCTGCCGCATCGACCCACGCGGCCACCGCCGCGCGCAGCCGTACCTCACCGGGCTCCGGCGCGCCCGCAGCGGCGTCGGCCGTGTCGTCCGCGTCGCCCTCAGGGGCCTGCGCGGCCGCATCAGGGCCCTCGGTCCCCCCGGAGTCCTCTGCGGGCTTCTGGGGCGTTACGGCGCTCTCAGGAGCCTCCGCGGGCTCCTCCTCGCCGGAAGCGGACACCTCGGGGCCGGAAGCGGACACCTCCGGCGCACGCCCGGCCTCGTCCTCCGGGAGACGGGGACGGAAGACGGCCGTAGCCGTGTCCGACGTCACCCCGTCCGGCGTCGCCTCGTCGACAGCCGCATCCTCAGCCACGTCCGCACCGGGTTCGCGGAACACCGCGAAGCGCGGGTCGCGTTCCTCCGCAGCCGTCCCCGACGACTTCCGCTGCTCCGTTTTGTCGGGGGACTCGCCCGCCACCGATGCCTCCTCATGCGCCGCGGGGCAACCCCCGCGCTGTCCGAACCATCTACCAGTGTCCTGTGTGAACCCTTGGCCGAGCTGCTAGACGAGAACGACATACCTACTGGTTCCCGTACAAAGCAGTCAGGCGCTCTCGACAGATGAATGTGAGAGGGGTCACCCTGTCAGACATCCACGCGGGGAGGCATGGATGGGCAGGAGCCGCAGAACAATCCCGGAGGAGCTTCTGTTGCTCGCTCTGGACCCGACCACGGGTACCACAGCGCAGCCGCAGTCGCTCGACCTCGGCCTGGCCGGGGCACAGCTAGTGGAGCTGGCTCTGGCAGGACGGATAGCCCCTGACGGGGATCGTATCGCCGTGGTGATGCCACGGCCGACAGGAGATCCGACACTGGACTCCGCACTGGAGCTGCTGCGCCGTCGTGGCAGCCCGGTCCGGGCGGTCCACTGGATCGGCGGACCCCGGCTGGGGCTGCGCCAGATCTATCTCGCCCATCTGGAGCGGTGCGGCATGGTTCATGCCGTGGCGGGCCAGATGTGCGGAGTGCTGCCGACGACTCGCTACCAGGCGACGGAGACAGCCATCAGCCGGGACATCAGAGCCCGGCTGGACAGTGCGATCCGCACCGGCGTACCGCCGGACCCGCGGACCGCGGCGCTCGCCGCACTGGCCCACGCGGTCGGACTCGGCAAGCACCTGTACCCCGGGAACGAGGGGCGTTCATCGCGCTCCCGACTCCGGGACCTGATCAGACACGACCCCATGGGCGGCCTCGTGGCGCACGCCGTGATGGACGTCCAGAACGGGGTGGCGGTCCAGCCACGCCGTACGCAGCAGGCAGCGGGCGTTCCGTTGCAGCCGCAAGCACAGGCACGCCGGGACAGCATGGCGCACACCGCCGCGAGCTGACCCGGAGCCGCCTGAGCAGGGCCCGCGCAGAGGACCGCGCGGACAATCGCACACCGCCGCACCGTCGTCATCGGACCCGGTTCGGGAGCCGCACCACGCACGGGGCAGCCGGTTTCGACCGGCTGCCCCGTGCGCTTGCGCGCCGTATCGCACGCCCTCTACCGCGCCGGCGCGTGCTCCGGTGTGCGGTCGGGGGCTATACCGCACGCACCTGCGTGTGGCCGTTTCCCAGCGCGGCCGGGGCAAGGGGTGGCAATCTGCTGAGCAGTAGATACGCACAGCTACATAGCCGGAGGTGCACTTCCCGTGCCGTCCAACGTCAATCCCACAGTCAGGCGACGCAGGTTGGGCCAGGAACTGCGCCGCCTGCGCGAACTCAAAGGCATGACGGCCGAGGAAGTGGCGGAGCGCCTGCTGGTCTCGCAGTCGAAGATCAGCCGCCTGGAGAACGGCCGCCGTTCCATCAGCCAGCGCGACGTGCGTGACCTGTGCGGGGTGTACGAGGTCGAGGACGTCCGCATCGTCGACTCACTCATGCAGATGGCCAAGGACTCGCGCCAGCAGGGCTGGTGGCACGCATTCGGCGACATCCCGTACAGCGTCTACATCGGTCTGGAGACGGACGCGGAGTCCCTGCGGGTGTACGAGCCCCAGATGGTCCCTGGCCTGCTCCAGACCCGGGCCTACGCCGAGGCGCTGATCAGCGGCGCGCTCCCCGAGGCGCCGCCGTCGGACATCGAGAAGCGCGTCAACGTACGGTCCAGGCGCCAGGACCGGGTCAACGCGCCGGACAACCCGCTGCGGCTGTGGGCCGTGATCGACGAATCGGCGCTGCGCCGGCGGGTCGGTGACAACCAGGTGATGATCGACCAGCTGGAGCACCTCGTCGAGCAGTCGCACCTGCCGCATGTGACCGTGCAGGTGCTGCCGTTCGACATGGGGGCGCACCCCGGGATCAACGGGCAGTACGCGATCCTCGAGTTCCCGGACGCGGCGGACTCCAGCGTCGTCTACATCGAGGGCGTCACGAGCGATCTCTACCTGGAGAAGGCGAACGACGTGCAGCGCTACAGCGTGATGTACGAACACCTGCGGGCGCAGGCGCTGAACGTGGAGCAGACGCGGGAGTTCATCAGCAAGATCGCCAAGTCGTACACCAGCTGAATCAGGACACCGCACCGTCCGACTGGTGGACACCGAAGGTCGTCGAGTGAGCGGCGGCGGCACCTTACACCGCCGCCGACTCACAGCGTAAGAGTTCCTAGCACAATGACACCCGGTCGAGTGAACGGCCATCTCATGGTCGGGGCTTGGCGAGTAGCGTCGATCACGCCAACCGGAATCAGGTTGGTGCGACTCACTCAACTCTCTGAACCGGAGTGAACATGGCAATTCTTCAGGGTGCTACGGACATGTGGACGAAGTCGTCGTACTCCGGGGGCAACGGCGCGTGCGTCGAGGTCAAGTCCCCGGTCGCTCTGTCCATCGCCGTGCGTGACTCGAAGGCCCCCGAGGGCCCCTCGCTCACCTTCGTCCCCGGTGCGTGGAACGCGTTCGTGCGCGATGTCGCCACGGGCCCGGTCGACGCCTGACCGCAGCGCAGGCCGCACCACCGCACCACCTGATGGAGCCCTCTCGACCGGTTCGCCGTCCTGGCCGAGGGGGCTCGGCACGCCCCCGACGCACCCCCGCCCCATCCGGCGGCCGTCACCTCAGCCGGTCGACGTACCGATCGGTCCCCGGCACGGTCGGGATGAACGGCGCGACCAGCTCGACCCGCCCCAGCCCCGTCTCCGCGACCGCCGCGTCGAGCCCCGTGAAGTGCGCCTCCCAGCAGGTACGGGGGTCCTCCTGGAGGAACCACAGCAGCGTCAGCCGGGTCCCCACCCCCTCGACCTGCTTCACGTACGTCATCCGGTCGCCGGGCAGGGGTGTCGGCCGGAAGACGGTCACCAGAGCCGCCGGCGACCCGCTCAGCCGCTTCGGCAGGTGCCGGGACCTCAGCCACTCCAGCAACCCGGCTCGCTGCTCGGGCCCTTCGGCATCGACGACCTGGAGGACGAGACCCGCGTACGGGTGGTCGAGCGCGTGGAAGTCCCGGGGCCCGGCGGCCCCGTCGCGGTAGACGGTGGCCTCGTGGTCCTGGAAGGCCGTGAAGACGTGGGTCCGCTCCTGGTAGACCCGGCCGTCCCGGTTGAGCCGCTTGTTGATGGCGACGGTCCACTTCATGTGCTCGTCGTAGCGGCCCTCGGTCACCCAGTACGTCGACAGGTAGCACCCCGCGCCGACGGGCCGGGCGACCGCCGACTCCTGCGGATAGCGCAGCTCCTGGAGGTCCTTGGTGGCCACCCAGCGCCGCCCTGCGAACATCCACGGCATGGCCGTCGCCCCGGCGTAGTAGTGGTCGTCCTCGTACCAGCGGTTGTACGCGTGTTCATGGCCCGGATGCGGCTCGACCATGGTGATCAGGGCGTGCCCCGGGCGCACCCCGTACGGCCCCACCCCCGCCAGCTCGGCATAGCGCCCACTTTGCGTCCCGGCATCGTCCACCATGTCGCCCCTGCCCCTCTCCCTCTCGCCCGCCCCTTCCGTCGGGGCCCGCAGCCACCTACTCTGACGCCCCGTCAGTTGAACTTCCAGGGCCGGGAGGCACCGATGTTGCTCGCGGGGAAGACGGTCATCGTGTCGGGCGTCGGCACGGGGCTCGGACACCGGATCGCGGAGACCGTCGTACGGGACGGAGGGCGCGCGGTGCTCGGGGCGCGCACGGCGGCGAACCTGGCGAAGGCCGCGGCGGAGATCGACCCGGAGGGCCGGCACACCGCCCACCTGCCGACCGACATCACGGACGAGGCGCAGTGCGAGGCACTGGCGGCTCTGGCGGTCGACCGGTTCGGCGGGGTCGACGCGGTGGTCCATGTGGCCGCCTGGGACAGCTACTTCGGTGGTCTCCAGGACGCGGACTTCGCCACCTGGCAGTCGGTCATCGACGTGAACCTGCTCGGTACGCTCCGGATGACGCGGGCCTGCCTGCCCGCCCTCAAGGAGCGCGGCGGCTCGGTGGTGGTGATCGGTACGCAGTCCGCGGTGGCCGCGCCCTCCCAGGTGTGGCAGGCGGCGTACGCGGCGTCCAAGGGGGCGCTCACCTCGGCGATGTACTCCCTGGCGCGGGAGCTGGGGCCGCACCGGATCCGGGTCAACACGGTGCTGCCGGGGTGGATGTGGGGCCCACCGGTGCAGGCGTACGTCCAGTTCACCGCCGGCTCCGAGGGGGTACCGGAGTCCGAGGTGCTGGCCCGGCTCACCGAGCGGATGGCACTGCCGGAGCTGGCCACGGACGGGGATGTGGCGGAGGCCGTCGCCTTCCTCGCCTCCGACCGGGCACGGGCGATCACCGGCCAGTCGCTGCTGGTCAACGCGGGCGAGCTGATGCGCTGACGGACCGCACGTGAACAGCCCCGCTTCACGTCCCGCGCGGGTAGCGGGCCAGCCACCCCGCGGCGGCGGCCGTCGGGCTGTGCAGGGCCGGGCCCTGGGTCATCTCCATCGCGAAGTCGTCGGCCAGTTCGAGGAGCGTGGGGCGCCCCTCCAGCTCGGCGAGCCAGGCCGGCGGCAGCGCGGTCTCGCCGTGCAGCACGCCGAGCAGCGCACCGCAGACGGACCCGGTGGCGCGGGAGGGCCCGCCGTGGTTCACGGCCAGCCGCAGCCCGTGCCGTACGTCCTCGCTGACCAAGGCGCAGTACACGGCGACGGCGAGCACCTCTTCGGCGGCGTCGGTCGGCCCCAGCGCCTCGATGAGGGCCGGGCCGGGGATGCCCTGCCGTACGGACCCGAGGGCCTGCTGCAGGGCCTCGGTCACCGGCTCGTGGCCCGGGCGCTCGTCGAGCAGCGCCATCGTGTGCTGCACGGAGCCGTCCAGGCTCTCCCCGCGCGCCAGCCCGTGCACGAGTACGGCGAAGGCTCCGGCGGCCAGCTGGGCGGCAGGATGCCCGTGGGTCTGGGCCGCGCACTCGACGGCCAGCTGGAGCACGAGCTGCGGCTCCCACCCCACGAGCAGCCCGAACGGTGCGGACCGGGTCAGCGCGCCCGCGTCCCGGGCGGCGGGGTTCTTGGGCCGCTCCAGCGTCCCCATGACGGTGTCGCCGAAGCCGCCCAGGCACTCCCGGCTGGGCCCGCGGCGGGCGTAGAGCCACTCCTCCGCGGCCAGCCACCCGTTGTCCTTGCGCCGCTCGTCGGGCCCCCAGTCGTGCTGGGTGGCGGCCCAGCGCAGGTGGGCCCGGTGCACATCGGTCGGTGGGTGCCAGGCGCCGGTGTCGCGGCGGACCTGGGCGCGGATCAGCCCGTCCACGGTGAAGAGGGTGAGCTGGGTGAGGGCGGTGACGGCCCCGCGTCTGCCGTGCGCGGGGACGTAGTCGGTGACCCCTTCGGCCCCATGGGCCTCCCGGATCTCCTCCAGCGCGAGCCCGCTGACCCCGGCCCCCAGCGCGTCCCCGACGGCCCCGCCGAGCAGCGCCCCGCGCACCCGGCTGCGGAAGTCCTGCTGCTCGGCCCGTCCCCAGACCGCCGTGGTCCCTGTGCTCACCCCGCCCCCTCCCCGTCACCACGTCCTCGCCGGCGCGGCCCTCTGCGGGCGACCGCGCAAGCACTGTAATCGAACGGGAACGGGCGGTAGAGGGGGCGACCGTCCGGACGACCGGGGTACGTACGGGTATGTCGACGGACGTCCCGCAGGTCGCTTTTGGGCCGGTGGGGCGGACGGCCGCACCCCCGGGCGCCTCCCCTGCGCCGAGCCCCGCAGGCGGTACTCGAAGCCGAGCCGGTCCACCTGCCGGCCCGGGGCGGTCAAACGCCGAGCCCCTGGCCGAACCCGCCGTCCACGGGCAGTTCCAGGCCCGTGGTGAAGGTGGCCTCGACGGCCAGGTACAGCGCGGCGGCGGCGACCTCGTCCACGGTGCCACCCCGGCCCATCGGCGTGGAGGCGTTGCCCTGTTCGATGAACTCGGCGCGCTGCTCCTCGGTCAGTTCGGCGACGCCCATCGTCGGGGTGAGGATGAATCCGGGGGCGATCGCGTTGACGCGGATCCCGCGGGGGAGCAGCTCGGCGGCGAGCACCTTCGCGAAGGCCGCGACGGCTTCCTTCGCCGCGGAGTAGGCGCTGAGACCGGGGAAGATCTGGTCGTTGGAGACGGTGGTGAACACGATCGAACCGCCCTCGGACATCAGCGGCGCCAGTCGCTGGACGGTGAAGAAGGCCCCCTTGGCGTTCACGTCGAAGATGCGGTCCCACGATTCCTCCGTGGCCTCTTCGAGCGTCTGGAACTCGGCGATGCCCTGGTTGATGAACAGGTGGTCGATGCCGCCGAGGCGGTCCGCGACCTGGTCGTGGAGGGCGGCGACGGCGTCGGCGTCCGTGGCATCGGAGCGCACCGGGTGCGCCAGCGGGGTGCCGAGCGCCGCCTGGGCCTCGGCGAGCCGCTCGTCGCTGCGCCCGGTGTACATCACTTCGGCGCCGCGTTCGGTCAGCGCTCGGACGATGGCCCGTCCCATGCCGATGGTGCCACCGGTGACGACGGCCTTCTTCCCTGCCAGGGCCTTCGGATCGATGGTCGAGCGGTGCTGGGTGCTGCGGTTCGTTGTCATGTCGGCCAAGCTAAACTTTGACGTCAATGTGAGAGTCAATGCCCGTGACGGGGGTCACATGTTCATCGGTGAGCTGGCCAGCCGGACCGGCGTCAGCACCAGGAGCCTGCGGTACTACGAGGAGCAAGGGCTCCTGCGGCCGCAGCGGCGGGCGAGCGGCTACCGCGAGTTCGCCGAACCCGACGTGGCCGCCGTGCGCAGGATCCGGATCCTGCTCGCGGCCGGGCTGAACACCGACCTGATCCGCGAAGTGCTGCCCTGCATGGCCGACGAGGGAGCCATCCTGGCGCCGACCTGCGAGGAAATGGCCCAGGACCTCAGACACGAACGCGAGCGCATGAGCAGCGCCATCCAAGAACTCCAGGCCGCCCACGCCATGCTCAGCTCGATCATCCACGCGGGCGAAGCGATCACCGGCGGCCGGGCCGCCTGAGTCACCCGTTCCGGAACGGCCCGGAGGCCGCCCGCCGGGCTGGGGCGAAGGCCGACAGGGCGGCGACCAGCGGGAAGAGTGCCACCATGCCCAGGGCGGTGGAGAGCGGCATCGCCTTCGCCAGCGCGCCCGCGGTGGCGCTGCCCACGCCGCCGCCGACGAAGAACGTGAGGTTGAGCAGCCCCATGGCACCGCCGCGCCGGGCCGGTTCGATGTGTCCCGGCATCAGGGCCGTGGTGAAGACCTGGGTGACGGAGAACGCGGCGAAGCCGAGGGAGGCGCCGAGGATCAGCAGCAGGACGTCCGACCCGGTCAGCGCCCCGGCGAGGGCCACCGCGAAGGCGAGGGAGACCACGCCCAGGAGCCGATTGCCGTGGCCGCCCGCGGTGAGCCTGCCGGCCAGCCGGGAGAGCACCGCACCGGCGACCGCGCCGGGCAGCAGCCAGAGACCGACGGACAGGACACTCCAGCCGTGGTCGCGGACGAGGGTGTTCGGGAAGCCGCAGCCCGACCTGGCGGAGCCGTGGTACGACCTGCGGCTGTGCGGCACACGCGCGTGGCGACCCGGAGGGGGCGGCGCACGGTGCAGGGCTGCCCCTGCGCACCTGTTACGGGCTCGCCGATCTCGCCGGCGCCGACACGGTCATCGTGCCCTCGGTGCCCGACGCCTGCGTCGACGAGGGCCGGCCGCTGCCGCCGGAGCTGATCACGGCCCTGCGCCTCGCCTACGACTCCGGCGCCCGCATGGTCTCCCTGTGCACGGGCGCCTTCGCCCTCGCCGAGGCGGGCATCCTCGACGGCCGCCGCGCCACCGCCCACTGGATGCACACGACCCAACTGGCCGCGCGTTACCCGAAGGTGGAGGTCGATGACTCGGTGCTGTACGTGGACGACGGCGACGTCCTCACCAGCGCCGGGCTGACCGCCGGGCTCGACCTCTGCCTCCACCTCGTACGCCGCGACCTCGGCGCGCACGTGGCCAACCAGCTGGCCCGCCGCATGGTGGTACCGGCCCACCGCCCGGGCGGGCAGGCGCAGTTCATCGATCAGCCCATGCCCGCCACCGACGACCGGGGCCTGGCGCCCGTACTGGACTGGGCCCGGGAACGCCTCGACGAGCCGCTGACGGTCGAGGACCTGGCCCGGCAGGCCGCGACGAGCCCGCGCACCCTCTACCGGCGGCTCCAGGCCGCCACCGGGGTGACCCCGCTGCAGTGGCTGCTCGACCAGCGGCTGCGGCTCGCCCAGAGCCTGCTGGAATCGACGGACCTGCCGATCTCCAGGATCGGGGAGCTGAGCGGCCTCGGCACCGCGAACAACCTCCGCCACCACTTCCTCAAGCAGATCGGGGTGTCGCCGAGCGACTACCGGCGCGCCTTCCCCCTGGCGTGAAGGCCTGGGAGCCCTTCAGGCCCAGGGGTCGAAGGGGATGCCGGCGGGCTTGGAGTTGTTGAGCAGGTTGCGGAAGCGGTCGTCCTTGTCGGTGACCTTGATGGTCGCGGAGCCGAAGTCGGCGTTCATCAGCCGGTCACGCAGCTCCGTACCGGGGAAGCCGTTCCAGTCGACGATCGGCGGGTAGCGCCAGTTGCCGTAGTGGTTCTCGGGCGGCTCGTCGTTGTTGTTGGCGAGGCGGAAGAAGTGGGTGCTCGGGCCGTCCTTGTGGTAGACGGCCTTGGGGTGCGACCCGTCGAACCGCACCTGGGAGCGGGGGTAGGTCTTGACGGTGCTGTGCTGGGTGGTCGAGACGTAATCCACCTGGTTCGACGCCTGGTTGACCCAGGAGATGACGTGCTCGAAGTCGTGGCGGTGCCCGCCGAGCCCGCTGCCGTGGACGGCCTGGTCCTTCTCGAAGTAGCTCGCGTAGACGATGCCGCACCACCCGTTGTTGCACTTGGAGCGAGCGTAGGTCTGGGAGTTGTCCAGGTCCCACTTGTCCCGGCAGCTCCCGTTGATGGCGCCGGACGTCTTCAGGCCGGGGGCGAGGGTGCCGTCCGGGCCGATGGCGGGGGTGGCGTAGCAGCCGTCACCGTCGTAGTCGTAGGCGGGCGAGAAGGTCTGCTCGTAGCCCCCGGCGTTCTGGGGCAGATGCTGTGGCGGATCGGCGTGGGCGGCCGTCGCGGTGCCGAGCACGAGGAGGCCGGCGGCGGCCAGGACGGCGGCGACGCGGGGGGCGCGACGGTTGCGTATGGAAAGGGAGGTGCCCGGGTCCGAGGGCGCCTCACGGCGGACTTTGCGGGCGGATACCGGCATCAGCGGGGTTCGCATGATTTCTCGCTCCTGACTCACCAGCACGTGACGGAAGGGGTGACTCCCGCAAGAGTTGCCCGGGTCATGACAGAAAGAAACCGAAGGCCATCTCTCAGGCCTCCGCCTCCGCACAGGCCCGGCACCCGTTCAGCAAACGATCAAGGAGCGAAGATAGCGTGGGGGAAGAGACAGCCTCATGGCGGAAGAACAATCGGCTTACGGCTTCACGGAGGACCTATGGCGTGGGACGAGTGGGAGCAGGCGAAGGCCAGGGCGCAGCAGGACGCGTCCACGTAGCTGAACCAGGTCGCACCCGAACGCGGCGGCGGGAGCGGCGACAACGGGGACCTGGTCGTCCACAACGACGTCCTGGGGGCGCTGGGAAACGTGGCGTACGGTCTGCGGCAGCAGTTCTCGACCGCGTCCGACCACGCCAGGCAGAACACCTTCGACGCGTCCATCCAGCTCTTCAACGACGGACTGGACACGGGCTCCGCCCTGACCGAACTGCATGACGCCTGGAACACGAAGTCGGGAACGCTCAAGCAGGCCTGTGCGCACATCTCCAACCATCTCGACTACTCGCGCGCCGAGCACGCGAAGGACGAGGTCAAGATCGTCACGGACATGCGCACCGCCGGCGGGGACGACCTCTCCGTCTCGCGTATTCGCGACTACTACACGTAACCAGTCCGGCGAACCACGGGGGCGAATTTCATGGTCACCTTCCAAGAGCTCAACGATCTGCGCCTGGGCAAGCTCCAGGCGCCGGTGACGGACTGGCAGGCGATGATCGACAAGTTGGTCAAGGTGGCCGACGGCGGTGGCGGCGCGGTCAGCGCGGCGGACATGGACCGCAAGGCCAAAGCGGCTGACTGGAAGGGGAAGGACCCAAAGGAGACGCCGCTGCGAGGGGGCGCCACCGTCGGCTCCCTGGAACAGGCCCGCTACCAGGCCCTGGTGACCGACAAGGACGATCCCACTTGGGATGCGAAGTGGCTTAACCACGGATTCGGCAGCATCGCGAGCGAACTTCGTACCGGGGGTCGGCGACATCGCCCAGCGCGGGATCGACGCGGTGGCCTACGAATGGCAGACGCAGGAACAGAAGCGGATCGACACCATTCACGTGCAGGACAACAAGGATGTCTTCAAGGGCAGGGAGCAGCAATTGCAGGCACTCGCCGACGAATGGGCCAAGGCGAACCCCAGCCACTCCAACACTCGCTACACCATCACGACCGAAATCAACGGTGCGGCGTACGCGGGAACAACCGCGCCAGCGGGTTGGCGGGCGGAGGGTGATGAGGTCTATGAGGAAGAACGTCCTGCGGCCGGTGGGCGGCGCTGTGCTGCTCGTCGCGCTGTTCGTCGGGGCCGCCGGCTGCGGCGAACCCGAGGCCTTCAAGGTCTCGGAGGCCTGCGGCACAAAGTTCGACCCCGAACTGGTCGGTCGGCTGCTGCCCAGGGGCGATGACCTGAAGTCCGATGACACTTTCTCGGAACCGAGGCAGTTCCGCTGCGAGTTCGCGGTCGACGGGCAGGAACAGGTCGGCTTGCGAGGTGACGTCGTCGAGCCGTTCGTCAAGCCCTTGGAAGTCAAGAAGTCGGTCATGCTGCGGCTGGGCAATCCGGCACCGGCCGACATCGGCGGCGGTGCCACCATCGCGGACCACGGGGCGATGGCCCTGCAGGCGTGCACGTACAAGGGCGAGAAGATGCAGTACGTACTATCCATCGACGGCGTGGAGGACCCCAAGGACACCGCAGAACGCCGGCGCCTACTCGAAAAGTTTCTGCGCTCCCAACTACCGATCACCATGGAGGCCGAGGGCTGCCGTCCGTAGCCCTCAAGCCGGGGGGCGCGAGGGGGCAGGGACGGCGCGCCCCTGCCCCCCGCTCCCCCCGGCCCCCACCCCTCAGCCCGGCACCACCGGCAGCAGTTCCGGCAGGTGGCCGTCCGAGGCCGTGGCCGCCGCGATGCGTTCCGCCGGGACCTCGCCGTACAGCGTCGTGCGGGGGCGGGACGGGCGGCCGGCCAGGGCGGCGATTTCCTGCAAGCCCTGGATCGAGCGGTACGAGCCGTAACTCGATCCCGCCATACGGGAGATGGTCTCCTCCATCAGCGTGCCGCCCAGGTCGTTCGCGCCCGAGCGGAGCATTTCCGCCGCGCCCTCCGTGCCCAGCTTCACCCAGCTCGTCTGGATGTTGGTGATGTGGGGGTGGAGGAGCAGTCGTGCCATGGCCGTGACCGCGCGGTTGTCGCGGTCCGTGGGGCCCGGGCGGGCGATGCCGGCCAGGTAGACCGGGGCGTTGGTGTGGATGAAGGGGAGGGTGACGAACTCCGTCAAGCCTCCTGTTTCCTGCTGGAGTTGAGCCAACGTGCGGAAGTGGCCCAGCCAGTGGCGGGGCTGGTCCACGTGCCCGTACATCATCGTCGAGGACGAGCGCAGGCCCACCTCGTGCGCCGTCCTGATGACCTCCAGCCAGGTGGCCGTGGGCAGCTTTCCCTTCGTGAGGACCCAGCGGACCTCGTCGTCCAGGATCTCCGCCGCCGTGCCGGGGATCGAGTCGAGCCCGGCCTCCTTGGCGGCCGTCAGCCAGTCGCGGATCGACATGCCCGTGCGGGTCGCGCCGTTGACGACCTCCATGGGCGAGAACGCGTGGACGTGCATGCCGGGGACTCGCTCCTTCACCGCCCGGGCGATGTCGAAGTACGCCGTCCCGGGCAGGTCCGGGTGGATGCCGCCCTGCATGCAGACCTCGACCGCGCCCACGTCCCACGCCTGGGCCGCCCGGTCCGCCACCTGGTCCAGGGAGAGCGTGTACGCGTCGGCGTCCGTGCGGCGCTGGGCAAAGGCGCAGAAGCGGCAGCCGGTGTAGCAGACGTTGGTGAAGTTGATGTTCCGCGTGACGATGTACGTGACCTCGTCGCCGACCACGTCCCGGCGCAGCGCGTCCGCGATCCGGCACAGCTCGTCCAGTGCCGGGCCGTCCGCGTGGAGCAGCGCGAGGGCCTGGTCGTCGGTGAGCTTCGTCGGGTCGTCGGCGGCCTGGCTCAGAGCCTGGCGTACGTCGGCGTCGATGCGGGACGGGACCATGCCGGGGGCCGCCGCCTCCCGGAGCGCCTCCCAGTCCCCGTACACCTCGTCGAAGTCGTTACGGCGGTCGCCGGTGCGGCCCTCGGTGTCGATCGTGGCGTGCAGGTCGGTGCGGCCGGAGGAGGTGAACCCCTCGTCCGGCTCCTGCCAGGGCAGGCCGACGGGCAGCGCGTCCTCGCGGGCCAGGCCCGTCTCCGGGTCGGCCAGGGCGCGGACGTGAGGGAGGAGGCGGGGGTCGAGCCAGGGCTCGCCGCGCTGGATGAACTCCGGGTAGATGGTGAGGCGTTCGCGGAGCCGGAAGCCCGATTCGGCGGTACGCGAAGCCAGTTCGTCGATGTGCGGCCAGGGGCGTTCCGGGTTCACGTGGTCGGGGGTCAGCGGCGAGACCCCGCCCCAGTCGTCGATGCCCGCGCCGATGAGGAGCGCGTACTCGGCGTCCACCAGGTTCGGCGGGGCCTGGATACGGGCCGAGGGGCCGAGGATGTGCCGGGCCACCGCGATGGCGGCGGCCAGCTCCTCCAGCTCCGCGTCGGGCATCCCGCGCATCGCCGTGTCCGGCTTGGCGCGGAAGTTCTGGACGATGACTTCCTGGACGCCGTGGTAGGCGCGGGCCGTCTTGCGCAGCTCGAAGAGGGAGTCGGCGCGCTCCTCGTACGACTCGCCGATGCCGATCAGGATGCCGGTGGTGAAGGGGACGTTGGAGCGGCCCGCGTCCTCAAGGACGCGCAGCCGTACGGCCGGTTCCTTGTCCGGGGAGCCGTGGTGCGGGCCGCCCGGCTCGGACCACAGGCGGGTCGCCGTCGTCTCCAGCATCATCCCCATGGACGGTGCCACGGGCTTGAGGCGCTGGAGGTCGGTCCAGGTCATCACGCCCGGGTTGAGGTGGGGCAGCAGGCCCGTCTCCTCCAGGACCCGGATCGCCATCGCCCGTACGTACGCGAGGGTGTCGTCGTACCCCTCCGCCTCCAGCCACTCCCGCGCCTCGGGCCAGCGGTCCTCCGGGCGGTCGCCGAGGGTGAACAGCGCTTCCTTGCAGCCCATCGCCGCGCCGTCGCGGGCGATCTTCAGCACCTCGTCGGGGGACAGGAACATCCCGTGCCCGGCCCGGCGGAGCTTGCCGGGGACGGTGACGAAGGTGCAGTAGTGGCACTTGTCACGGCAGAGGCGGGTGAGCGGGATGAAGACCTTGCGCGAGTACGTGATCACGCCCGGCCGGCCCGCCGCCGCCAGGCCCGCGTCCCGGACCCGGGCGGCGGACGCCGCGAGGTCCGTCAGATCGTCGCCGCGCGCCTGGAGCAGGACGGCGGCCTCGGTGACGTCGAGGGCGACACCGTCCCGGGCACGTCTGAGCGCGCGCCGCATGGCGTTGGAGGTGGGACGTCCGCTCTGAGGATCGGTCATGAACCGAGCATACGAGCGAGGCATGCGCGCCGGACCAGGGCCTCGGGGTCGGATCGGCGGACCCGGGGCCGGTGGGGGCGTGTGCCCGCTGCTCCCTTCACTCGTGCGGGCCGACTCACGGAATGAGCGCCCTGCCACGGCGTCCTCACGCCTAGTGTCGGCACGGTGATGGAAACGATCGTCCTCGGCATCGGCGAAACCCTCGTACGCGACGACCGCCACTGGGCCTCCTGGGCCAACTGGCTCGGCGTGCCCGCGCACACCCTCAGCGCGCTGGTGGGCGCGGCAGTCGCCCAGGGCCGCGACGCCACGGACGCGCTGCGGGTGCTGCGGCCGGACATGGACGTCGACGAGGCGTACCTCGCCCGGGCCGCCGCCGGGCGCGGGGAGCACCTCGACGAGTCGGACCTCTACCCGGACGTACGGCCGGCGCTCGCGGAGCTGCGGGCGGCGGGGGTGCGGGTGGTCGTGGCGGGGAACGGGACGGTGCGGGCCGGGGAGCTGCTGCGGGCGCTGGACCTGCCCGCGGATCTGGTGGTGACCTCGGCCGAGTGGGGCGTACGGAAGCCGGACCCGGCCTTCTTCGCGCGGGTGGTGGAGGTGGCGGAGGCGGAGCCGTCCGCGACGCTGTACGTGGGCGATCATCCGGCGGACGACCTGTTTCCCGCCGCCGCGGCGGGGCTGCGGACGGCGCATCTGCGGCGGGGGGCGTACGGGCACTGGTGGGCGGAGCACCCGGATGTGGTGGGGGCGGCGGACTTCCGGGTCAACGCGTTGACGGAGCTGGTGGGGGTGGTGGGGGCCGAGGAGGGCCCTCACCCGGAGGGCATGAGCGGGGCGGTGGGGGGCGGGCGCCCTGCGAGGGTCTCGTACCTCAGGGGCCTCTGAGCGCCGGGCCCACCCCAGCAAGGGTTCCGTCCTCAAACGCCGGACGGGCCGGGGTGGGCCCGGGTTCCTACGCCGGGTCCAGGCGCGAAACCGCACCACCTATCGCCAGCACGTACAGCTCCCCGTCACCCGCCTCCACGAACGAGATCACCTCGCCGCCCTGGACCCCCAGGTCGCCCTCGCCCGTCACCTCGCCGTTCTCGATCTTCAGCGTGCGCAGCGTGCCGTCGCAGTAGTCGCTGTAGACGTAGCTCCCCGCCAGGTCCGCGATCGCCTCGCCCCGGTAGACGAAGCCGCCCGTCACCGAGCAGCCCAGGCCGCTGCGGTCGTACTCGTGGACCGGGGGCACATGGTTCGCCGGCTCCGTGCCGCCGCGGAACGGGTGGTTGCCCTCCATCGAGGACCAGCCGTAGTTCTCACCGCCCTTGCTGCTCGCGGGGGCCCGGTCGATCTCCTCCCACTCGCTCTGGCCGACGTCGCCGATGAGGAGGTCGCCCGTGCCCGCGTCGAACGAGAACCGCCACGGGTTGCGGAGCCCGTACGCCCATATCTCGTCCTTCGCGCCTTCCTCCGCCACGAACGGGTTGTCCGCCGGGATCGCGTACGGCTCCCCGCCGGTCGGGTCGATACGGAGGATCTTGCCGAGCAGCGTGTCCAGGTTCTGGCCGTTGCCGTGCGGGTCGCCGCCCGAGCCGCCGTCGCCGAACGCGATGTAGAGGTAGCCGTCGGGGCCGAACTTGATGTCGCCGCCGTTGTGGTTCGGGTACGGCTGATCCTGGGTGAGGACCGTGCGCCGGGTGTCCGGCTGGAGTTCACCGTCCGCCACCGCGAACTCGTCGATGACGCTGGTGCCTTCGAGGTCCGTGTACGAGATGTACAAGTGCGCGAACTCCGGGTCGAACGCCACGCCCAGCAGGCCGCGTTCGCCATCGGTGGTGGTCTCGTCGGTGATGTCGAGGACCGGGTCGCTCAGCCCGTAGTCACCCAGGATCCTCACGGTTCCGGCCCGTTCGGCTATCCAGACCGTGCCGTCCGGCCCGGCCGCGCCGGCCGACGGGCCCTGCGCGCGGGCCACTTCCGTCAGCACGACCTGTGCCGAGGGCTCTTCTGCCGATGCCGTGGTCAGCGTCAGGGTCACTGCGAGGAAGAGTGCGCCGATGATCGCCGAGCTTCTGGTGCGAACTGTCACCGTGGCCTCCTGGAGGCGGCGAGTGGGGGAGTTCACCCTGGCTGCTCGGGGCAGAGTTCGGTGGGGGTGCCCGCGCCAGCATGCAACCGGGGTGGGGGGCGTGTGCCACTGGCTACGGATGAGAGTACGGGGGCCGGTGCGACTTGGCCTAGGCCAATGCACCGGTCAATCCCCCTCGGCCCGGCGCTACTTGCCCAGCGCCGCCTCCATCACCTTCTTCGCGATCGGGGCGCCGAGGCGGCCACCGGAGATGTCGGAGCGGGAGATGTCCATGTCCGTCGGGTCGATGAAGACGGCGACGGCGACCGAACGCCCGTCGTCCGTCTTGCCGTAGCTGACGAACCAGCCGTACGGGACCTCGTCGCGCACGTTCACGCCGCGCTGGGCGGTGCCCGTCTTGCCGCCGACCGTCACGCCGTCGATCAGGGCGCGCTGCGCGCTGCCCTCCTTCGCGGTGTGCTCCATCATCTCCTGGACCTTCTTCGCCGTCTCGGGCGAGACGGCCTGGCTCATCTCCGCCGGTTCGTTCGTCTCCAGCGTGGACAGGTCCGGGCCCTTCAGCTCCTCCACGATGTACGGCTGCATCAGCTTGCCGTCGTTGGCGAGAGCCGCGGTCACCATCGCCATCTGCATCGGGGTGCTCGTCAGGCTGCCCTGCCCCATGCCGGTGAGGGCCGTGCCGGGCTTGTCGAGCTCGGCCGGGTAGAGGCTCTTCGTGGCGAGCATGTCGCCGAACTCCTCCGCGTACACGTCCTCGTTGAAGCCGAACTTCTCCGCGGTCTCCCGCATCCGGTCCTCGCCCAGCTCGGCGGCCGCGTCGAGGAAGACGTTGTTGCAGGAGAACTGCATGGCCGTCTTCATGGACGCCTTGTCGCAGACGGCGTCCCCCGCCTCGCTGCCGATCTTGTTGCGGGAGAGCGGCAGCGGATACGGCGAGACCGCCTTCGTCGGGGCGTCCACGTCCGAGACCACGCCGTGCTCCAGCGCCGCAGCGGCCGTGAGGATCTTGAAGGTCGAGCCGGGCGGGAAGGTCTCGCGCAGCGGGCGGTTGGCCAGCGGCTTGCTCTTGTCGTCGAGGAGGGCCTTGAAGCGGTCGCTCTCCTTGAACGAGATCCCGGCGAAGGCCTCCGGGTCGTACGAGGGCGTCGAGACCAGGGCCAGCACCTTGCCGGTGCGCGGGTCCAGGGCGACGACCGCACCCCGGGCGCCCAGGTCGGTCAGCGCCTTGTAGCCCGCCTTCTGCGCCTTGGGGTCGATCGTGGTGATCACGCTGCCGCCGCGCCTCGGCTGCCCGGTGAGGACGTCCTTGGCGTGCCGGAAGGCGAAGCGGTCGTCCTGGCCGCTGAGGACGCTGTCGTACGTCCGCTCCAGCAGCGTGGTGCCCTGGGCCTGGGAGGCGTAACCGGTGACGGGCGCGTACATCGGGCCTTCCTTCCAGGTGCGCCGGAAGGTGTAGTCCCTGCTCTCCGTCTCCTTCGAGCCGGTGATCGCCTTGCCGCCGACGATGATGTCGCCGCGCGGGGTGGAGAACCGCTCGAACCGGACGCGGGCGTTCCGCTCGTGCTGGGACAGCTCCACGCGGTCGACCTGCTGCAGCCAGTTCGCCCGCAGCATCAGCCCCAGCATCAGGAGCCCGCAGAAGATGGCTATGTGCCGCAACGGCCTGTTCATTCCACTCCCCACCCAGGCGGGCCCACGGCCCGCACGCACGAAAGCGCGTGCGGGCCGCGCCCACGTATGCGATCCCCCAGGGGTAAGGATGCCTTGTCGGCGCCCCCGGTTGCACAGGGCAGGGCGGGCGGCGGCCCCAAGGGGGCTCAGAGGTGTGCCGCGTACCCGTCCAGGGTCCGCAGCACCTCCGGCTCGGCGGCCGGGGGCAGCTGGAGCACGACCTCCTCGATGCCCAGATCCGCGTAGTGCGCGAGCTTCCCCGGGTCGGGGAGGACGGCGTACGGCACCACCTGGAGGTCCTTCGGGTCGCGCCCCGCCTCCTCCCAGGCCGCCCGCAGCTTCGGGACGGACTCCCTCAGGCCCCGGCCGCCGATGGGCAGCCAGCCGTCCGCGTGCTCCGCGATCGCCGCGAACAGCTTCGGGCCCGCCCCGCCGCCGATCAGTGTGCGCGGGCCGACGACCGGCCCGCGCGGCGCCTGCACCGGTTTCGGGAACGCGAAGCTCGCCTGGACCGACCCGAACTCCCCCTTGTACGCCGTCGGTCCGGCCGACCACAGCGCCCGCATCAGCGCCATCCGGTCGCGCGCGAGCTCCCGGCGCGTGGACCACTCGACCCCGTGGTCGGCGGCCTCCTCCACGTTCCAGCCGTAGCCGACACCGAGCGTGAACCGGCCGCCGGAGAGGTGGTCCAGGGTCGCCACCTGCTTGGCCAGGTCGACCGGGTCGTGCTGGGCGACCAGCGTGATCCCGGTGCCGAGCGTGATCCGTCGGTGACGGCCGCCGCCTGGCCGAGCGCCACGAAGGGGTCCAGGGTGCGGCCGTACTCGCGGGGCAGGTCACCGCCGGCCGGGTACGGGGTGCGGCGGCTCACCGGGATGTGGGTGTGCTCGGGCAGATAGAGCCCGGCGAACCCGCGCTGCTCCAGCTCGCGCGCCAGCCGCACGGGTGTCACCGTCTCATCGGTGAGGAAGATGGTTGTGGCGATCCGCATCGAACACCTCCGTCGTCTGTACGGGGGGCCAAGGTATGCCGTGCGCGGGTGAGATCCGAGACCATGTCAGCCATGAGCAGGACCACAGGCAGGGCCGCAGGGCTGCGGGAAAGGACGTGGGATGGGAATGGGACTGGGCTTCTTCCTGCTGCCCGCAGGCGGTGTGCTGAGCCTGACCGGCGTGTTCCTGGGCAGCGGCACGCTGATCGGGCTGAGCTGGATCATGTGGGCGGCCGGGGTCCTGCTGCTGATCGCCCAGCGCTACCGCCGCCCGCCGGACCCGGCGCAGCTGGCCCTCGCCGCTGCCGCCGGGGACGCCCGTGCGGTACGGGGGCTGCGCACGCTCGCCCTGGACGCGCGGAGCCAGGGGCGGCCGGACGCCGCCGAGCGGATGCTGCGGCAGGCGGTGAAGGCCGGGGACGTGGAATCGATGTGGGAGCTGGGCCGGCTGGTCCAGGAGCGCGAAGGGCTGGCGGCGGCGGAACCGTGGTTCCGGATGGCGGCCGGGCGGGGCCACGTCGTCGCCCGGCGGCTGTTCCGGGCGGGCGGCGAGCTGAACCCGGACGGGACGAGCCCCCTGTAGCCGCGCGTGTACGCGGACGGGACGAGCCCCCTTCAGCCGCGTGCGTGTGCGTACGTGCGACGGCAGGGGACTCACTCCCGGGACCAGAGGTTCCGAAGGTCAGAACGTGCCGTAGCGGCCCGTAAGGTCGGCCTCCGTGCACAGGGCCGAGCCGATCAGGCAGGGCAGGCCCACGTACGTGCGGGTGTAGACGTTGGTGACCTTGCCGCCGTTGTAGATGTAGATGTGGTGGTTCGGCATCAGGCGGTGCTTGCCCGAGCGGATGGTCCAGTTGCCGCTCTTGGTCATGTTGATGGTGGCGGCGCCGCTGATGGCCCCCTTGACCCCGCCAAGACCCTTGCAGAACGGGTTGGCGGCGTGCATGACGAACCGGATGTCCACGGAGTTCTTGCCCGACCCCAGTTTCTTGGCGGTCATGTGCTTGTCCGTGGCCGTCTTCGTGGCGACCTTCTTGCCGGTCGACTTCTTGTAGACGTGCGTGGGCTTGACGGACTTGTTGCCCACCACCTTCTTGTTGCTCCAGGTGACGGTGGCGTGCAGGGCCGCGCGGTACTTGTCCGACTTCCAGTCGAACTTGGAGCGGCCGTCGCCGCCATACTGGTAGCCCTTGGTGTAGTCGCAGCCGGCCGGCGGGGCGTCCACCTTCTTGAACGGCAGGAACGCCACCCAGCTGATGGTGGTGGTCTTGGCGGCGGCCGCCGCCTCGGCCTGCTGGACCGCCTCACCGCGCAGCCCGGCGAGGGAGCCGGTGGCGGGGACGAAGACGTTCATGCCCCAGCTCCTGGCCCCGGGGTGGCCGCCCTCGGGAAGGAGCGGGACCACCTGGTAGTCGTACTGGGCGCCCGCCTTGACCGCGGTGTCCCGGAAGGACTGCACGCCCGCCGCCGGCCGGGCGATCTCCTTGCCGTCGCGGGTGATGACGTAGCGGGCGTTCTCGGCGTAGGCCTTCCAGGACAGCTCCACGAAGCCCTGGCCGGCCGCGGAGGTGATGCCCTCGCCGGCCGACGAGGTGTCGACGACCGCGGTCTCGCCGGAGGCGGCCCGCACGACGCCGAGGCCCTGGGCCTCAAGGGTCTTGCCCTGGGCGCTGTCCGCGCTGAAGCCGGTCACGTCCTCCAGCCCGCCGTACGGCTCGGCGGAGAGCTGCGACACGGCGAACGCCGGTGGGGTCCGGTCGGAGGAGGCCGTGGCGGCGGAGGCCGGTCCGGAGGTGGAGCCCGAGGCGAGAGCGGTCGCCTGAAATCCGCCCGCGACGAGCGCGAGCGGCGTCACGGAAAGGGCGGTCACCTTGGCGAAACGCGAGAACTGCATGTATTCCCCTTCATCCCCGTCGACGCCGTGGACGAGCCATGGCATCGGGTGCCCTGATGTCAGGCACCTGACAGAGACCCTAGGGAGGGGGGTGAAAGGCCGCAATTGACCATTGAGGCATTGCCCTTAAGGGCAATGCCTCAATGGAGGAAAGGCCCGAGAACGCTCCGGTCGGAAATCAGAAGCCGCCGGTGTAGACGAAAAGGAAGGAGACCGGAAGGACCACACCCACGACACCGGCGGCGAGGCCGATGCAGCACTGGACCCGGTTGACCTCGACCTTGCTGATCAGGCCGAGGACCCCGAAGGTGATCGCGAGGGCGCCGGCCAGAATGGCGAAGATACCGAGGAAGAACGTGGTGATCAGCGCGATGACGCCCAGCCCGAGCGAGACGGGCGCATAGAGGGTTGCAGGGCTTTCGGTGGTTCCGGTCGCCATGTCGCGTCCCTTGTCGTGAGGTGTCGGTCGGCATCGTCCGAGGTGCGGGGGAAGGGAACACCTTCCCGTCGGTCCCTCCCATGATGGCATTCGCCGTCAGCACGCCCGGAACGGCCCCTGAGCGGTTCGGGACCGAGGGAACACCGCTCAGGCCAGGCCCAGCGCCACCGCCCTGGACAGGAACGCCAGCCGGGCCGTCTTCTCCGGCTTCTCGATCTCCGGGCCCAGCTCGAACCCGATCCGCGCCATCCGGGCGATCGCCTTCTCGTTGCGGGCGTCGGGCTCCACGACGACCCGCAGGTGGGCCGGGTCGCTGAAGATGTAACCGATGAACGCGGTCAGGAGGGCGTCCGTGTACCCCTTCACCGCCCCCTCGGCCTCGGCGGGCGCGACCAGCAGGTGGATACCGAAGTCCCCGGGCCGGACGTCGTAGCACTCGCCCACCGGGTCGGCGTCCGGCTCGTACGTCTGGAACAGCGCGGCCGGGACGCCGTCGCGCAGCGCCAGGTAGGCGTGGTGGGTGGGGAGCGAGTCGACGAACTCGTAGATCTCCTGGACCTGTTCACGGGTGTGGTCGGCCATGCCCCAGAACCGGGCGCGCTCCTCGGTGACCCAGCCGTGCAGCAGCCCGGCATCGGCCGCCGGGTCGACCGGGACCAGGCGGACCACGCCGAAGCCCTCGACCTTCTGCTCGTGGACGGCGGGGCGCAGGGCGGGGACGGTGGTGGCGGTCATGGTGGTGCTCTCCTCGGTGCGGTGCAGCAGGTTCCAGTCGGTGGCCACGGGGGCCAGCCGGCCGCTCGCCCACAGCTCCGTCTGGTCACGGTGGTGGGCGGAGCCCGGCACTCCGGACGCGCCGAAGGGCACCACCCAGAGGCTGTCCTCGCGGCGGGCCAGGTCCCAGACGTAACGGGCGGCGGGGCCGCGGGCGAAGAGGTCGGTGATGCCGGGGACGCTGGAGGTGGAGAGCACGCAGTCGTGGTCGCCCGCGAGTCCCGGCCAGACCTCCTCGGGGGTCGCACCCGGCAGCGCCTGCCAGGGGGCGGCCCGGTGGACCTCGCCCCATGCGCTCGGGCCGGGGCCCTCCGCGTGCGTCGCGGCGACCGCTTCGGCCGAGGCCGCGACGACCGCCAGCCGGTCCTCGTACGGGAGGAGTCCGACGGTGAGCAGGGTCTCCAGGGCGTAACCGATCCGGGGTACGGCGGCGAGCCAGGGGCGGAAGAGCGGCGGGTAGGCGGCGGAGCGCCAGGGGTCGGCGTCGCCCGTGACGGGCCGCAGGGCGGGGTGGGCGGCCAGCCGGTGGACGACGTCCGCGCGCAGCCGGGAGTAGAGGGTGGCGTCGGTGCTGTCCGCGTCCATGTGGCGGTCCCAGCGCAGCAGCCGGTCCCGCAGGCGTTCGGCGTCGGGGCCGAGGCCGGGTGCGCAGGCCAGCAGGGAGAGGAGCTGTCGGGAGGAGGCGAGGCGGGTGTCGGTGTGGACGGCGGCCATGTCGGCGGACGACCAGGGCCGGCCGGCGAGCCCCCTCTCGCCCTCGCCCGGGGGCGTGCCCAGCAGCTCCCGTATGCGGTGGGCCCGGTGCGGCGGTGCGAACTCGATGCCGAGGGGGGCGGCGAGGCCGCGCTCGTTGGCCATCACGGCGGTACCGGTGGCGCGGTCGACCTCGGTACGGGGCAGGGGCTCGCCGCCCTCGCGCCAGGCGTACGCGGGGTCGTGGGCCGGGACGACCCGCAGCCGGTTCTCGTGCGGGCGTACGGGGACGTGTCCGGCGACCCGGTGCAGGGTGGCCCCGGTGGTGTCGGCGGCCAGGACCACGTTGACGGGTTCGGCCCAGCCGTCGAGGGCGATGTCGAGGTCGGCGACCGTACGGGCCCGGAGGAGCGCGGGCAGCACGTCGAAGCCGAGGTCACCGGTGACGCGGGGCGGGTAGCGGAGGCTGATGACGGGCGCGTCCGAAGCATCGCCCCCTGCCGCATCCCCGATGATCACCGGCCCCCTGTCCGTCTCCACGACCTCGACGCTCTCCGGCTCTCCCCCGGCGACCTCGACGGTCTCCGTGTGGGCATGGACCGCGTACCAGCCGTCCGGGCCGAGCGCCTCCACGTCCCCGTCCGCCGTGCGGCGCAGCTGCTCCCGGTAGAGGTCCTGGTAGTCGGCCATCGCGTTGGTGATCGCCCAGGCGACGCCGCCCGTGTGCCCGAAGTGGGCGATGCCCGGGACGCCGGGGACGGCGAGGCCCACCACGTCGTACTCGGGGCAGGCGAGGCGGAGTTGCTGGTAGACGCCGGGGTCCTCGATGAAGCGGTGCGGGTCGCCCGCGATGACCGCGGCTCCGGTGGTGGTGCGGGCGCCGGTGAGCAGCCATCCGTTGGAGCCGGAGGTGCCGGGGCCGTCGGTGGCGAAGAGGGTCGCGCGGTCGTCGCCGAGCCTGCGGGCGACCTCTTCGCGCCAGAGTTTGGCGGGGAACCCGGCAAAGAGGATGTGGGTGGAAAGCCAGACGCCGAGCGGGGTCCAGGGCTCCCAGCGGCCGGGGGCGAGCCCGGCGGCGGCGAACTCCGGTGCGCGGGCGGCTCCTTCGGCCAGCCCCGCGTTGACCCCGTCGACGTACGCGCCCACCCAGGCGGCGGTCTCCGGCGCGAGGCGGCCGAAGCAGCGGCGGGCGGTGTCGGCCAGCCGGGCCCGCCGGGCGAACCGGTCCCAGTCGACGGCCTCCGCTCCGAGGTGCGCGGCCGTCGTGCCGAGGACCCGGTGGCGCTCGGTCTCCAGCTGCCAGGCGCGGTCCAGGGCGGCGTTGTGGCCCTGCGCCCGGGCGAGCGCGAGCGCGCTGCCGGCCTTCAGATGGGGTATGCCCCAGTCGTCCCGGAAGACCTCGAAGCCCTCGAAGCCCTCGAAACGCTCATGGTGTTCGACGCGCTCGAAGTCGCCCTCGGCGCCCTTACCCGGCCTCTCGCTGTCGACGTCAGCCGTCATCGCTCTGCCCATCCCCTGCTCCCGGTGGTTTTCAGCCACTCCCCAGCCCCCGGAATTTAGGCTAGCCTAACCTAAAGTGACCTTGGGCAGTGGGCCGGGGCGCCAGGAGAAGGTGGGAAGCACCGTGGGGCATGGCTGGGAAGGCGTCGTTCTCAAACTGTTCCGGGGGCGGGATTTCACCTTCACCGTGACCGGTGCGGAGCAAGTCACCGACCGGTTCCGCCGGGTGCACGTGACCGACGGAGGGCTGCTCGCGGCGACCGGCGGGGCGCACCCCACGATGTGGGTGCGGCTCTGGTTCGAGAAGGACGGCAAACCGCACCAGCGCGCCTACACCCTGGTCGACCCGGACCCCGAGGCCGGGACCTTCAGTCTGGAATTCGCCCTCCACGAGGGCCCCGCCTGCGACTGGGCGAAAGCGGCCGAGCCCGGCGACACGATCGACGCGACGCTCCAGGGCACCGGCTTCACCCTGCCCGACCCGGCGCCCGCGCGGCTCTTCGTGATCGGTGACCCGGCCGCGCTCCCCGCGATCAACTCCCTGCTGGACGCGGTCCCGGACACGCCGGCGACGATCTGGTTCGAGTCCGCCGACGAGGGCGACCGGAAACTGCCGTTCCGCCTCGACGAGACCCATCACACCCTGCACCACGTGGAGCGCCGCGAGGGCGGTGCGCACCTGGTCGCCGAGGTGAAGGCGGCCCTGCCGGGGCTGCTGGGCGAGGACCACGCGGACGCGTACGTCTGGGTCGCCTGCGACACGTCGACCACCCGGACCCTGTCGGCCTACCTCCGCAAGGAGCTGGGCCTGCCCAAGGACCGGGTGAACGCGCTGGGTTACTGGCGCCCGTAACGGTCGGCCCGCGCTGCCGGAGACCTCAGTCCTCGACCACGAGGGCCGGGGTCTCCTTCGTCAGCACCTGGCCCCGGAAGAACGCCGGGCTGCGGCGCTCCATCGCGACCATCAGCACCACTCCGACGAGCAGCAGCCCCACCCCGATGACGAAGACCGAGCCGACGCCGAACACCGACGAGCCGGAGCCGTACGCCGGGTCCCACATGTCGTAGAGGGTCTTGGCGAAGACGGCGGCGAGCAGCAGTCCGCCGACGGCCGGGAAGAGGCCCTTGAAAACCAGGTCCCGGGCGGAGCGGCCCAGTTCGGCGCGGAAGTACCAGGCACAGGCGAAGGCGGTCAGCGCGTAGTAGAAGCAGATCATGAGGCCGAGCGCGTAGATGGTGTCGATCAGCACGTGCTCGCTGACCAGGGTCATCACGGTGTAGAAGACGCCGGTCCCGATGCCTGCCACGACCGTCGCCCGGCCGGGCGTCTTGAAGCGGGGGTGGACCTTCGCGTACGAGGCCGGCATCGCCTCGTACGCCGACATCGCGAGGACCGTGCGGGCCACCGGGATGAACGTGGTCTGGAGGCTGGCGGCGGCCGAGGCGAGGACGGCGACGAAGAGCAGCACGCCGAGCCCGGAGCCCATGATCGGCCCGGCCAGGACGGCGAAGACGTTCTCGCCGGTGTCCGGGTTGGCGAGGCCGAGCCCGGTGGTGCCGGAGCCGACGGCCATCTGGGCGGCGACGGCGGTGGCCAGGTAGGCGCCGACCAGGACGACCATGGCGATGAGGGCGGCGCGGCCGGGGGTCTTGTCGCTGCCGGTGGTCTCCTCGTTGGTGGTCAGGCAGGCGTCCCAGCCCCAGAACATGAAGATGGAGAGGGAGAGGCCGGCCGTGAAGGCGGCGAAGGACTGGACGGCGAACGGGTTCAGCCAGGACCAGGAGAAGTCGAGCGAGGTGGCGAAGTCCGCGCCGCCGCTGCCCGCCTTGTTCAGGGCCATCGTCACGAAGAGCGCCAGCACGGCGAGCTGCAGGCCGACCAGGGCGTACTGGATGCCCTTGGTGGCAGTCATCCCCCGGTAGCTGATCGCGGTGGCGGCGGCGATGAGGACGAGGCAGGTGCCGATGTGGACCAGCTTGTTGTCGTCCAGGGCGGCGACCGACGGACTGCCCGTGACCTCACCCGCCAGCAGCCAGAAGAACGAGGTGGCGACACCCGCCAGGTTGGACAGGACGATGATCGTCGCGATGACCAGGCCCCAGCCGCACATCCAGCCAACGCGCGGGCCGAACGCCTTCACCGTCCAGGTGAAGGAGGTGCCGCAGTCCGGCATGACCTTGTTGAGCTCGCGGTAGGCGAAGGCGACCAGCAGCATGGGCAGGAACCCGGCCAGGAAGACGGCGGGCATCTGCACGCCGACCTCACCGGCGGTGGAGCCGAGGGTCGAGGTCAGGCAGTAGACGGGGGCGACGGTGGAGACACCGATGACCGCGCTGCCCATCAGCCCGACGGAGTTCCCGCCGAGGCCCTTGCCGCGTACGCCCCCGTCACCGCCGTCGGACGGGGCGCTTCGCCGTACCGTGTCTCCGGCCCGTGGCCGCGCGTCCAGCTGAGTCATGAGGAGGACGCTATGCGCTGCGATATCCACATCCGGAGGGTGAGACTCCAGCGTCTCACCCTTGATTACACCGGCCGCTTACCGATGAACGCTGCACCAATTCAAGGCCACGCGCGCGTGACGCCTTGCAATGCATGCCGGTGACGCGAGGGTGGCCACGTACGGTAATCGCAGCACTGTCCGTTTTGTGCCGTTTCAAAATTTTCCCGCGCTCCCTGGGAACGCGTTCAGCCGGGCCACACGATCGCCTGCGTCTCGCTGTAGGCGTGCAGCGCGTAGGAGCCCACGTCCCGTCCCACACCGCTCTTCTTGAACCCCCCGAACGGGGCCTCCATGTTCCGCCCGACCGTGTTGACGCCCACCCCGCCCGCGCGCAGGCGCCGGGCGATGCGGAAGGCGCGGGCCACATCGCCCGACCAGACGTAGTCGATGAGGCCGTAGTCGCTGTCGTTGGCGAGCGCGACGCCCTCCTCCTCGTCGTCGAAGGGGACGACCACGACGACCGGGCCGAAGATCTCCTCGCGGACGACCCGCATGCCGGAGGTGCAGTCGGCGAGGAGGGTGGGCGCCACGTAGAAGCCCCGGTCCAGGTGGGCGGGCCGGGCGCCGCCGGTGACGACCCGCGCGCCTTCCTTCCGGCCCAGCTCCACGTACGCCTCCACGCGGTCGCGGTGGGCGGCGGAGATGACCGGGCCGACGACGGTGGACCGGTCGGCCGGGTCACCGACGGTGAGCGCGTCGGCGTACGCGGCCAGCATGGCGATCAGCTCGTCCTGGCGGGACCGGTGGACCAGGACGCGGGTCGGAGCCGTACAGATCTGTCCGCTGTAGAAGGAGAAGGCCGTGCCGATGCCCGCGGCCGCGGAGCCGAGATCCGCGTCTTCGAGGACGAGCGCGGCGCCCTTGCCGCCCAGCTCCATCAGCTGCCGCTTCATGCCGCGCCCGCACACCTCCGCGATGCGCTGCCCGACGGCGGTGGAGCCGGTGAAGCTGACCATGTCGACGTCCGGGGAGTCGACGGCGGCCTCACCGGCTGGTGCGCCCGAGCCGGTGACCACGTTCACCACGCCCGGCGGAACGCCTGCCTCCGCGAGGGCGGCGGCCATCCGGTAGACCGAGAGCGGGTCCTGCGGGGCGGGCTTCACGAGGACCGTGTTGCCCATCGCGAGGGCGGGCGCGATCTTGCCCGCCGGGTTGGCCCAGGGGTTGTTGTACGAGGTGATGCAGGTGACCACGCCGACCGGCTGCCGGACGGCCAGCGCCCCGAAGACCCCGGCCCGCCCCATCGGACCGGCCTCGTTGATCTGGGGTGTGATGGCCTCCTCCACGGGCTCCAGGGCACCGCGCGCGTACCGGCGGAAGCGGGCCGCGCCGACGGCGACCTGCATGCCCCGGGCGGTGGAGGCGGTGGCCCCGCTCTCCGCTCGGGCGATGTCGGCGTGGGCGGGGAGATCGCGCTGGATGAGGTCGGCGGCCCGCTCCAGGATCGCGGCGCGCTTCTCCGGGCGGGTGCGCGACCAGGGACCGAAGGCCTCTTTGGCGGCTGCGGCGGCCTCGTACACCTGGGCGCGGCTCGCCTCGGGGGCTAGGCCGACGACCTCCTCGGTGGCGGGGTCGATGACCTCGTAGTGGCCGTCGGCGGGTTCGGTCCACGCGCCGCCGATGAAGAGCTTCTGCGGTCCGGCGGGGCTCACGCCGTACTCACCGTCCGGGTGTCGCGGCCCGAGCGCAGCACCGCCCCCGGCACCGCCCCCGTCACCTTGTCGTCGCGCAGGGTCTCGACCCCGTTGACGCGTACGGACACGATCCCGATGGCCTTGGCGTCCAGGCGCGGGCTGTCCCCGGGCAGGTCGTGGACGAGGGTGGCCGGTCCGGCGTCGATCCGCTCGGGGTCGAAGAGGACGAGGTCGGCGTGGAAGCCCTCCTCGATCCGGCCGCGTTCGCGCAGGCCGAAGAGGCGGGCCGGGTCGTCGGTGAGCATCTTGACGGCGCTGGTCAGCGGGACGAGTTTCCGCCCGCGCAGACAGTCGCCGAGGAAGCGGGTGGTGTACGGGGCCCCGCACATCCGGTCCAGGTGCGCGCCCGCGTCGGAGCCGCCGAGCATGACGTCCTCGTGCTCCCAGGTGCGCCGGCGCAGGGCCCAGGAGTCCGGGTCGTTGTCGGTGGGCATCGGCCACAGGACCGTACGCAGGCCGTCGGCGGCACAGATCTCGACCAGGCAGTGGAAGGGGTCCTGGCCGCGCTCGGCCGCGATGTCGTCGACGACGCGCCCACTGAGCCCTTCGTTGGCGGGACTGTACGTGTCTCCGATGACGTACCGGCCGAAGTCGGCGAGGCGCCGGAAGACCCCGGCCTCCTTGCTGTCGGCGCGGCGCAGCATCTCGGCGCGGGTGCCGGCGTCCCGGAGGCGTTCGATGCGCTCGGGGACGGGGAGGGCGAGGACCTCGCCCCAGCCGGGGATGAGGTTGAGGGCGCAGAAGGTGCCGAGCGACATGTTCATGGGGGTGAGGATCGGCATGGTGAGGGCGACGATCCGGCCGCCGGCCGCGCGGGCGCGTTCGCTGGGGATGAGCTGGCGCGGTACGCGTTCGGGGACGGCGGCGTCGATGGTGAGCACGTTCCAGTTGAGCGGGCGCCCGGCGGCGGCGCTCATGTCGACGAAGAGGTCGATCTCCTCGTCCGAGAACTGGTCCAGGCACCCGGCGACGATCGCCTCCAGCTGCGTCCCCTCGTGCTCCCCGACCGCGCGGGACAGGGCGAGCAGCTCCTCGGGGAGGGCGTGCCGGGAGGCGACGGGCTCGCCGTCGCCGTCGGCGTGGGTGGAGGACTGGGTGGTGGAGAGCCCCCAGGCGCCCGCGTCCATCGCGTCGTGGAAGAGGGCGAGCATGGCGTCCATCTGCGCGGGCGTGGGCTGCCCCCCGACCGCGTCCGCGCCCATGACGTGCCGACGGAGGGCGCAGTGGCCGACCATGAACCCGGCGTTGACGGCGATACGGCCTTCGAGGGCGTCGAGGTATTCGCGGAAGGTGGACCAGGTCCAGTCGACGCCTTCCTCCAGGGCCGCGAGCGCCATGCCCTCGACCCTCGACATCATCCGGCGGGTGTAGTCGGCGTCCTCGGGGCGGTCGGGGTGGAGGGGCGCGAGCGTGAAGCCGCAGTTGCCGCCGGCGACGGTGGTGACGCCGTGGTTCATGGAGGGGGTGGCGTAGGGGTCCCAGAAGAGCTGGGCGTCGTAGTGCGTGTGCGGGTCGACGAAGCCGGGGGCGAGGACGAGGCCGTCGGCGTCCTCGCTGGTGACGGCCTCCTCGGCGACGGTCCCCGGCTCGGCGATGACGGCGATCCTGCCGCCGCGGAGGCCGACGTCGGCGGTGTAGGCGGGGCCGCCGGTGCCGTCCACGACTCTCGCGCGGCGGATGAGGTGGTCGAGCATGACGGTTCCCTTCCGGTGGGTTCCTTGCTTCGGCTCGGGTGGGGCGGCCGGGGTGCGCACGCTTGGGCCGCGGTACGCACCCCGGCTCACAGGGCGACGGTCCGGGAAGACGCCGCCCAGTCCCGGACCCGCCGGCGCTACGGCACCCCAGCCCCGCCGGCGTTCGAGGCGCGGGGCTCGGGGCGGAGCCCCGACGTGGGCCCGAGGCAGCGCGGAGGGCCTCAGCCCGCCGCCGCCCGGAACCGCGAGGTCCGATGCACCGGATCCGTGTCGATCTTCGGAATCACGTGCTCCCCGATCAACCGGATCGTGGTCATCGTGTCCTGCGGACTGATCCCGATCGGCAGCCCGAAGCTCAGCTGGTCCGCCCCCGCCTGATCCCACCGCCGGCACTGCTTCAGCACCTCGTCGGGATCGCCGCAGATCATCAGCTCCTCCGCGATGAGCAGCTCCACGATCTCCTCGGTGTACTCCGGCAGCAGCTGCGGCCACTCCGGAATCCCCTCCGGCCGCGGAAACGTGTCGTGGTAGCGGAACAGCAGCGACTGGAGGTAGTTCAGTCCCCCGCCCACCGCGATCTCCACCGCCTTGGCGTGCGTCTCGGCACAGATCGCCGTGGACGTCACCATCACGTTGTCGTTGACGAACGCCCCCACCGGCTCGGCGTCCCTGACCGCGTTCTTGTAGGACTCGACGACCCACTCCATGTCGGAGACCTTCTGCACGCTGAAGCCCAGCACCCCGAGCCCCTTCTTCCCCGCCATGGCGTACGAGGACGGCGACCCGGCCGCGTACCACATGGCCGGGTGCCCGGCCCCGTACGGCTTGGGCAGGATCTTGCGCGGGGGGAGCGACCAGTGCTTGCCCTGGAAGCCGACGTACTCGTCCTGGAGCCACATCTTGGGGAACTCGGCGATCGTCTCCTCCCACAGCTCCTTGGTGTGGTTCATGTCGGTGATGCCCGGCATGAACCCGAGGATCTCGTGGCTGCCCGCCCCCCGCCCGGTGCCGAACTCGAAGCGCCCCTCGGAGAGATGGTCGAGCATGGCGACCTTCTCCGCGACCTTCACCGGGTGGTTGACGGGCGCGAGCGGGTTGAAGATGCCCGAGCCGAGGTGGATGCGGTCGGTGGCGTGCGCGAGATAGCCGAGGTACACGTCGTTGGCGGAGAGGTGCGAGTACTCCTCCAGGAAGTGGTGCTCGGAGGCCCAGGCGTACTTGAAGCCGGACCTGTCCGCCTGGATGACGTACTCGGTCTCCTCGATCAGTGCCTTGTGCTCTGCCTCGGGGTCCACCTTGGCGCGCGCGGCGGGCACGTACCCCTGAACAAAGAGCCCGAATTCCACGGAGGTTCACCGTCCTCAAGTCCTCCTGACGGTTTTTCTGACACACCGTCAGATTGTGATGCGACCGACTGTTCCACCGCAGCCGCACCCCGTCAATAGCTGACGAATCGTCAGGTCATGCGCCCGGGGCGCGGTCAGAGGAGGCTGACCCCCGCCAGCCACCCCCCGTCGATGACGAACGGCTGCCCGGTGATGTACGAGGAGTCCTCGGCGGTCAGGAAGAGGGCCAGCGCGGCCACCTCCTCGGGCCGGCCGATCCGCCCCATCGGCACGAGCTTGCGGTAGTACGCGTCCAGCGCCGCGTCCGACCGGCTCAGGTCGGCGCCCGGGTCCAGCAGGGCCGGGTTGCTCATCGCCGTGTCGACGGCCCCCGGGCAGATGGCGTTGACCCGGATGCCCTTGCCCGCCAGCTCCACGGCGGCGACCCTCGTGAGGCCGAGGACGGCGTGTTTGGTCGCGGCGTACGCACCCACCAGCGCCATGCCCGTCAGACCGGTGTACGAGGAGGTGTTGACGATCGTCCCGCCGCCCGCCGCCTCGATCTCCGGCGCCACCGCCCGGATCCCGAGGAACGCCCCCGTCAGGTTGACCTGGACCACCTGCTGGAACTCCTCCAGCGGGGTGTCGACCAGCTCGTTGAAGCGGAGGATGCCCGCGTTGTTGATGAGCCCGTCGATCTTCCCGAAGGCGTCCCGGGCCACGGCCACCGCCTCGGTCCACTCCTCCTCCCGCCCCACGTCCAGCCGCACGAACCGGGCGGCCTTCGCCCCCAACTCCTTCGCCAGTGCCTCCCCTTGCTCGACCAGCACGTCGGCGATGACGACCCGCGCCCCCTCCGCCGCGAAGAGCCGCGCCTCCTGCTCGCCCTGCCCGCGCGCCGCTCCGGTGACCAGGACGACCCGCCCGTCCAGCTTGCCCATGACGACTCTCCCTACACGCTGAGACGAGGGGCCACGTCCGCACCGAACGCCGCCATCTGATCGGTCAGTTCGTCGACGCTCCGGCTCCGGAACCGGACCTGGATCTGGTGCACGCCGATCGCCGCGTACTCCCGCAGCGACTCCGCCAGCTCCTCCGGCTTTCCGGCGAGGGTCCGCCGCCCGACGGACCACCCGGGCTCACCGACGTACAGCGGTTCGGTGATCGCACCGATGACGATCGGCGCGCCCACCCCCGCCTCCTCCCGCAGGGCGTGCACCCGGGCGATCTGCGCGGGCAGCCGGTCCCGGGCATCGCCCTGCGGGAGCCAGCCGTCACCTCTGACGGCCGCCCGGCGCACGGCGGCGGGCGAGGAGCCGCCCACCCAGATCGGCACCCTCTCCCGGGCGGGGCGCGGGAGCTGCCCGAGGCCGCCGAAGGAGAACCGTTCCCCCGCGAACTCCGGGTACTCCTCCGGCCCGAGCGCCGCCCGCAGCGCGTCGATGGTCTCGTCCAGCACACCGCCCCGCCCGTCGAAGTCCGCCCCGACCGCCTCGAATTCCTCCCGCACGTGCCCGGCCCCGACGCCCAGGATCAGCCGGCCGCCGCTGAGGTGGTCGAGGGTGGCGTACTGCTTGGCGGTGATGAGGGGGTGGCGCAGCCCGACGACGGCGACATGGCTCATCAGGAGCACGCGCTCGGTGACCCCGGCGAGGAACGCGAGCGTGGCGACGGGGTCGTACCAGACCGTGCTCATCCCCTCCGCGAGCCGGCGCGGGATGGCGATGTGGTCGCAGCTCGCGAGGTAGGCGAAGCCGCCGCGGTCGGCGGCCCGGGCGATGCGGACGAGGTCGGCGGGGGTCGCCGCCGCCTCCCAGGGCTCGGCGTAGATGACGCTCTGCGACTGGACCGGGAGCTGCATCCCGTACGTCAGTGGCCCGTCGGGTGACGGCAACGGCGGCAGCGACGGCAACGGCGGTGGCGGTATCGGCACGGCGGCCTCCTTCCCCTTGCGCCCCGGGGCGCTCCCCGCTCCGGGTGACGGCCGCCATCGTCGTACCTGACGGGTCATCAGACAAGGGGAGGGCGAAGGGGAGAGGACACGGACGCCCCCTGCGCGGACCCCCGGAAAATGTGAATGCAGGACTCCGGTTGAATGGGCGGGAATTGCGGGCGCACCGCCGCCACCGGTCCCCGCGTCCCTTTTCCATGGCGTTGATCACAGGAAAAGCACAGACTCGGAGAGCAACTGCCCCTTTTCGCTCTCTCTGTCTGCCGGGGACAGCACCTTTCGGCCCGCCGCGGCCGGGAAATTCCCCCCGTACGTTCGTACGTCCGCCCTACCATCACCACAGGCCACCCGTGTGATCCCTACCGCGGGACGGCCGCTCCCATTCTGCGTGCCGGACCAAAAAAGGGCTCAAGTGAAGATTCGCCGCATTCTCGCCACGGCCGTCGCCGTCGCCGTGACGACGCCTGCCGTCATGCTCTCCGTAACCCCCGCGTTCGCCGACACCAAGCCCCCCGCACAGACGCCGGCCAAGCCGACCCTCAAGGAGCTCGAAAAGGCGGCGGCCGAGGCGGAGAAGGCGTACGACGCGGCTGTCCTGGCCGAGAGGGCCGCGAACGACGCGGTGGAGGCGGCGGTATCCGACACCGCGCCCCTCACCGTGGCGGCCAAGGCCGCCCGGAAGGCCGCGGACGACGCCGCCGCCGCGAAGACCACCGCCGACAAGGCGGTCACGGACGCGCAGGCCGCGCTCGACGCCCTGACCGAGGACAAGGACGCCACCGACGAGGACAAGGCCGCCGCCGAGAAGGCTCTGGCCGACGCCAAGACGGCCGCCGAGGCGGCGGCGACGGCCAAGACCACCGCCGACACCGAGGCCGCGACCGCCGCCGAGCTCGCGGACGACGCGAAGGTCGAGGCGTTCAGGGCCCTCAGCAAGGCGCGGGACGCCACCAAGAAGGCGCTCGCCGCCAAGGACGCAGCCGACGCGGCCCTGGAGCGCGCCAAGCAGGAGGAAGAGGAGAACCCGGGCGACGGGGAGTGCGTGGACGAGCCCGGCCTCACCACGGTCGTGAAGGGCTTCCCCTCCACGGTCACCGCCGGTACCGCCACCAGCTTCTCGGTCCGGGTGACCAACGGCACCGCCAAGAACATGGAGAAGGTCCTCACCTACGCGAGCGTCCACGCGACCGACAAGAGCGGCGCCAAGGACATCGCCAAGTACCTGAAGCTGAAGTGGTCCACGGCCGAGTCCCCGAAGTGGCAGGCCGTCGACGGCGACCGCTACATCGACGCCATCGGCGCGCTGGAGCCCGGCAAGCAGGCGGACATCAAGCTGCGCCTGGACGTCGACGCCAAGGCTCCGGCCGGGCAGGGCCTCACCTTCATCGCGGGCGACTACTTCAACAAGGACGGCTCCTGCGGCCTGACGCCCGACGCCGCCGTCAACCAGTTCGACATCAAGGCAGCGGCCGGCAGGCCCGTCACCAAGCCGGCCCCCAAGCCCAGCACCAGCACCACCGCCCCGGCCGCGGGCTCCGGGGTCACCCCGCAGGGGTCGGGTTCGAGCGTCCCGGTGAACACCACGAACGGCACCCTCGCCGCGACCGGCTCGTCCGACGCCACCACGCAGCTCGCGCTCGCGAGCGGCGCGGCCGTGGCACTCGGCGCCGGCGCGATGTTCCTCGTGCGCCGCCGCAAGGCGGGCGCCGACGCCTGAGGCGTGCGAGCGTGACCAGGAGGGGCTCCACCGCTCGCCGCGGTGGGGCCCTTCCTCGTGCGCGGTTCAGACGCTGCACGCCCCTTGCCAGAGCGGCTCGCCCCTCTCTATCTTCACCAGTGGTAAGCGCTTTCTATCCTCTTCACGGGAACACCTCCCTCACGCGAAGGCGTTCGGGAGCGCTCCCACCTGTCATGAACGCAACAACCGTCCATCCGAAGACGCATGGGGAGACAACATGAGACGACCAGTCGCACGGCGGCTGCAGGCCGCCGTGGCCACCCTGGCCCTCGCGGCCGCCACCGGCGTGGTGCTGACGTCGGCGCCCGCCGCCTCGGCGGCGACCGGCAGCGCCACCGGGTACGCGACCCAGAACGGCGGGACCACCGGCGGCGCGGGCGGACAGACCGTACGGGCCACCACCGGGACCCAGATCCACGCGGCCCTGTGCGGACGGGCCAGCAGCAGCACCCCGATCGTCATCGAGGTCGAGGGCACCATCAACCACGGCAACACCACCAAGGTCTCCGGCAGCAGCTGCGACACCGCGGCGGGCGTGATCGAGATCAAGCAGGTCAGCAACGTCACGATCGTCGGCGTCGGCAGCGGGGCCGTCTTCGACCAGCTGGGCATCCACCTGCGCGAGGCCCGCAACATCATCATCCAGAACGTGACCGTCCGGAACGTCAAGAAGTCCGGCTCGCCCACCTCCAACGGCGGTGACGCCATCGGCATGGAGAGGGACGTCCGCAACGTCTGGGTGGATCACACGACCCTGGAGGCGTCGGGCGGGGAGTCGCAGGGGTACGACGGCCTCTTCGACATGAAGGACAACACCCAGTACGTGACCCTCTCGTACAGCATCCTGCGCAACTCCGGCCGCGGCGGGCTCGTCGGATCCAGCGAGACCGAACTCTCCAACGGCTTCGTCACCTACCACCACAACCTGTACGAGAACATCGACTCCCGCGCTCCCCTGCTGCGCGGCGGCATCGCCCACATCTACAACAACCACTACGTGCGGCTCAACGACTCAGGCATCAACTCCCGGGCCGGGGCACGCGCCAAGGTGGAGAACAACTACTTCAAGAACTCCAAGGACGTCCTCGGCACCTTCTACACCGACGCGGCCGGCTACTGGCAGGTCAGCGGCAACACGCTCGACAACGTGACCTGGTCCAGCCCCGACAGCAAGACCAACCCCGCCGGGCCCGACATGAAGTCCACCACCACGGTCGCCATCCCCTACACCTACCGTGCCGACGCGGCCAGTTGCGTCCCGGACGTCGTGAGCCGGACGGCGGGCGCCAACAAGGGCAACAGGGTCTCGGACGGCAACTGCTCCCCGCAGACGCCGACCGACCCGACTCCGAAGCCCACCGACCCCACCCCCGGCCCGACCGACCCCACCCCCGGCCCCACCCCGCCCACCGGGACCAACCTCAGCATCGGGGCCGGCTCCGACGGCTCCAGCAAGGCCGCCGGTACGAGCTACGGCGACCTCCGCGACGGGAGCCTGACCACGTACTGGTCGCCCGTCGGCACCACCGGCTCGGCCTCGATCAAGTGGTCCTCCGACACCGCCGTCTCCTCGGTCCACATCCGCGAGGCAGCCGGCGCCACGGGCAGCATCAAGGCCTGGCGGCTCCTGAACGGTGACACCGGCGCCGTCCTGACCTCCGGCAACGGGGCAGGGCCCATCACCTTCCCCCGCACCTCCCTGCGCAAGATCACCTTCGAGATCACCAGCTCGTCCGGCACCCCGAGGATCGCCGAGTACGAGACGTACGCGGGTTAGCGGCGAAGGCCCCGCCCACCCTCCTCGACCCGCATCCCCCACGTACGTATCCGGGAGGTGCGGGTCGAGGCCGTCCGGTCAGCGGGCCTCGGACAGCCAGCGGGCCGGAGTGTGGGCGCGGGCCTCGGCGGCGGTGAGCTGCGGGCGGTTCGCGGGAACCGTGACGCGGGCGCCGGGGCCGGTGTTGCGGTGCTCGGCGAAGCGCTGGTCCTGCCACGGGAAGCCCGCGGACATGGTGGCGTACGGCGTCACGGCGTCGATCCCCGGGCCGAGGTGGCTGTCCCGCACCGTCAGCATCGGGCGTGCGGTGAGGTCCGACGACGGCACCCAGGGGCGGGCCAGCTTGTAGTACGCGTCCGGGGCGGCGCTCGTGACCCGGGAGCGCAGGACCAGGAAGCCGTACGGATTGGCCCCGGCGGTGCTCGGCGCGAAGACGAAGCCGTACGGGGCCGAGGCCAGGTCGGCGCGGGTGAGCGTACGGAAGTGACAGCGGTCGAAGACGGCGCTCGCGCGGCCGAAGACGAAGTCGACGTCCCCCTCCACGTAGCAGTCGCGGTAGTAGTGGCGGGCGAACGAGGTGAGGGCGGGGGAGTCGGCGTACAGGGTGTCCTGGTGGCCGAGGAACCGGCAGCCGTAGAACGCCGAGCGGTCACCCTGGACCTTGATGGCGACGGCCTGCGTGCCGGTGTACTCGGGGTTGTCGGAGCGCAGCCAGTCATTGGCGAAGGTCAGGTCACGGGCGGTGAACCCCGCCGCCTGGACGGTGACGGAGGCCGATCCGCTGGTGCCCAGGCTCCCGGTCCCGTCGGGCTCCGGCGTGCCCGCCGCGTTGCCGTACACGAGCACGGTGTCCCGGGCGTCGCCGCTCGCGCCGATCAGCGTGAGCCCTTCGCGGGCGGCCCCGACGAGGACCGTCGCCCGGTACACCCCGGGGGCGATCACGAGGGTGCGCCCGGTGCCGGTCGCCGCGTCGACGGCGGACTGTACGTCGGTGTGGTCGCCTTGGCCGTACGGGTCGACGTACAGCGTGCGGGGGTCCCGGCGCCGGGCGGGTGAGCCGTGGCGGCCGAAGGGGCGGGGGTGCGCGGCGCGGGCCCGGGCGGCGGGCGCGCCGAGGGTGAGGGCGGCGGTGGTTCCGGCGAACAGCGCGAGAGCGGTGCGCCTGCTGGGCATGGGCATGGGCACGAGGCCTCCTCGGGGTGAGCGGCGAAAGGCCGGAGCGGCGCTCTCCGGGGTGCTGGAAAGCATGCGGTGCCGCTCCGGCCGGTTCAGGGACGTACGGGTTCAGGGACGTACGTGGAGGGTTTAGCGCTCCTTCAGTGGCCGGCCGTCGCCTCGCCCGCCCCGGCCTTGAGCGCCACGAGCACCGGCACGGCCAGCGGGTGGTGGACAGCCGTCCGCAGCTGGGGCGTCCAGCCGGCGCCCTCCGTGAGCTGCTCGCCGGGAACTCCCGCGTTGTGTACGGCGATCAGGTCGGTCTTCCGCCCGTTGACGTAGTTGTTCCCGGCCGTCAGCGAGGACTCCGACCACTTCTTCAGGATCGTCGCCCGGTCGACCTCCCGCGTGAGCGTGAAGGCGTTGTGCTCGGCCACCAGTCGGGACTCGGCGCCGATGCCGTACGTGTAGCCGTAGGCGCTTGTCTTCGTCGCGACGAAGTGGTTGTTGTACGAGTCGACCTGGCCGAACCGCACGCGCGGCGCCCGCTCGTTGACGTCCTTGAAGAGGTTGTGGTGGAGCGTGACGCGGAGCTTGCCCCGGTCGCTGGCGCCCGCACCGTCGCTGTTGCCGATGAGCATGGTCTTGTCGTGGTCCTTGAGGACGTTCCACGAGACGGTGACCAGGTCGGCGCCGCGCACGATGTCGAAGAGCCCGTCGTGCTGCTGGTACACCTGGCCGAAGTAGTGGGGCTGGTCGGCGTCGGGCCGGCCGCCGTCGCTGAAGGTGTTGTGGTCGACCCAGACGTGGCGGGAGCCGTACACGACGAGGTTGTCGTACTCCGCGTTCCAGGCGCCTCCCGCCCCGTCAGTGGGGTCCCACTGGGGGAAGCAGTCGTAGGTGTCCTCGAAGGTGATGTTGCGGATGATGACGTTGGAGACGTCTCTCACCTGGAGCCCGGCCCCGATGACCTTCGGGTTCTTCCCCACGCCGACCAGCGTGGTGTTGGAGGGCACCTTGATGTTGACGGCGGCCGCCTGCTTCTTCGCGGAGGCGACGCGGGCGTCCTCCAGCGGGCCCGAGGGGACCGCGTCCCGGCCCCAGACCTCGGGGTCGTAGGCGGCGAGGTACTTCTCCAGCGTGTAGCCGCCGGTCTGGTACTGCTCGCAGCCGATCGGTGTGCCGGCGGCGTCGGAGTTGCCGTGCACGGTCCCGGAGATCCTCACGATCTTCGGCGCGTCGCCCGCCGCTGCGAAGGCGGCCATGAGTTCGGCCCGGTTGGTCACCGTGTAGACGTGCTCGGGGGCGGCGTTCGCGCCGCCCGTGGTGGAGCCCTCGGCGGCGGCCCAGCCGTCCCCGGCGGGCAGAACGGCGCGCTCGACGCCGGTGCTGTGGTGGGTTGCCTGCTGGTTTCCCCGGTGGAGCGGGTGGGGGGTGGCCTGGGCCGGGGTGCTCATGGCGAGGGCCAGCGAGGCGCAGCCCAGGACCACGGCGATGGCGCGGGTGCGGGTGCGGGTGTGGCGCGTGCGTGCGGGCATGGCGAATCCTTCTCTTGGCGTCGAGGAGAGGAAGCGGAAAGGAAGCGGAGGCGAATGAGGGGGCCGGGCAGCCGTCAGGCCGTCCCGGACCAGCTGATCCACTCCGCCGGGACCGGCTCGTCCAGGCGGCGGAGATCGCGGGCGGCGAGCACGCCCCCCTCCAGCAGGGCGCGGGCCGTCATCCGGGCCACCTCCACGGCTCCCACCGGCCTGAAGTGGGTGTTGTCCTGGGCGCCGTCGGGGTGGTTGGGCGATTCGCCCGGCTCCAGCCACAGGAAGTACGGCTCGGTGCCGTCGGGGCCGAGCTCCTGCCAGCGGGCGAGGGAGAGCGCCTGGAGGTCGAGCAGCGGGACGTCCTCCTCCGCCGCCAGGGCGCGCATCGCCGCAGGGTACGCGCCGAGGCTGGGCCGGGCGGTGCCGTCGGCGGCGAACCGGCGGCGCTCGACCGAGGTGACCAGCACCGGCCGCGCCCGTCGCGCGCGAGCGCCCTTCACGTACTGGCGCAGGTACTCCTGATAGGTGGTGTACGGGTCCGTCCCGCGGGCCGGGTCCTCCGTCTTCTGGTCGTTGTGGCCGAACTGGACGAGGACGAGATCACCGGGGCGGACGTCGGCGAGGAGCGCCACCAGTCGGCCCTCCTCGATGAAGCTCTTCGAACTGCGGCCGTTCACCGCGTGGTTGGCCACCCGGAGACGCGGGGCGAGGAAGAACGGGAGCGCCATGCCCCAGCCCGTCTCGGGTGCGGCGGAAGCGGGTTTCGGGGCGGCCGTGGAGTCGCCGGCGATGTGGACCGTACGGGGGCGGGGCCCGCCTCCCCCTCCCCCGCCGCCCTGGGCGAGCGCGGGGGTGGAGGCGAGGGCGAGGGGCAGGGTGAGCAGGGAGGTGGCGGTCTGTCGGCGGGTGAGTGACACGGGGAGGGCTTCCTCTCTCGGGGAGGTGCACACGTGCTCGGGAGAGGGACCGGCGGCGGAGCGCGACCCGGACCGCCGCCGGTCCCCCGTCATCGGGAGCGCGACCAGCGGGACACGGAGGACGACGGACTGCGGCCGGGTCACCCGTTGCCGATCTCCTTCCACTCCTTGTTGGCGGCGTTCAGCTCCTCGGCCATGTCGTCCAGGAACGCCTTGGCCGTGATCTTGCCGAGCAGCACCTTCTGGAACTCCGGCTCGTTGTCGGCCTTGCTGATGTTGTTCCAGTCGGGCAGGTAGTACGGCAGGTCGACGATCTTCGTGGAGCCGTCGGTCAGGGTCTTCGCGGCCAGCGCGGTCGACTCGGTCTCGTTGATCCACGGGTCCTTCGCCGCTTCGGTGTTGGCCGGGATGGCACCGGCCGACTCGTTCCACTTGCTGTTGGACTCGTGGGAGGCGGCGAACTCGATGAACTTCCAGGCCGCGGTCTTGTTCCGGCTCGACCGGAAGAGGCCGAGGCCGTCGACGGGGTTGGAGACCTGCACGCGGGTGCCGCCGTCCCCGATGGGGGCCGGTATGCCCGCGAACTTGTCCTCGCCGAGGGCCTTGAGGTGGTCCTGGTAGGAGCCGAGGTTGTGGCTGAGCATGCCGATCGTGCCGGTGTCCCACTGGGCCACCATCTTGGTGAAGTCGTTGTTGACGTCTGCCGCGGGCGTGGTCTTCTTGAAGAGACCGGCGTACTTCTCCAACGCGACGACGTTCTTGGGGTCGTTGAGCGTGGTCTTGTCGCCGTCCCAGAACTCGGTGATGCCGGACTGGCCGTAGATCGCGTCCAGCGCCTGGGCGATGGAACCGGCGCCGCCGCGGATCGTGTAGCCGAACTTGTTGTTCCTGGCGTCGGTGAGCTTGTCGGCCGCCGTGTAGAACTTCGCCCAGGTGTCGGGGGCTTCGAGCCCGGCCCGGTCGAACAGGTCGGTGCGGTACCAGAGCACACCGTTGTTCGCGGACGTCGGTACGGAGTAGATGTCGTCACCCCGGCCGGCCGCCGCGCGGACGCTCTCGACCATGGACTCGACGAGCTTGCCCTTGAGCGCCGAGCCCTCCAGCCGCTCGTTGACCGGCTCCAGGGCTTCCTGCGACACGATGTTGGCGAGGTAGGCCGTGCCGACCCCGCCCACGTCGGGCAGCCCGCCGCCCGCGATGGCTGTGTCGTACTTGGACTGGACGTCGGCGATCGGAACCGGGACGTACTTGACCTTGATGTCCGGGTTCTGCTTCTCGAAGTCCTTGATGATCTCGGTCCAGATGGCGGTGCGCGGACCGCCGTTGTTGTCCCAGAAGGTGATCTCGCCCTTTCCGCTGCCTTCCGTGCCGGAACCGCTGCCGCCGTCGCCGCACGCGGTGGCCGTCAGCGCGAGCACTGCGGTGAGGGAGACCGCTGCGGCCGCGCCGCGCCCCCGCTGTGTCTTCGAGATGTTCATCGTCGGCTCTTCTCTGTCTGTAGGTGTCTGGTGCGGAATGAGGTGAAGCGGGCCGTTCCGGCGGGGCCCGTCCCGGCCGGTGCGGTGGCGAACAGGCCGAGGAGGGCCCCGACCCAGCGCCAGGGGGTGGCGGCGAAGACCGGGCCGGAGGGCCGGAACCCGTCGCCGGTGTCGGCGGAGAACCGGCAGCGCGCACCCGCCGTGACCTCGACGCGCAGCAGGGCCCGTCCGCCGGGGGACGCGCGGGGCTCGGCCGCGTCCCGTTCGCGTACGGCGACGCCCTCGGCGAAGCGGTGCACGAGACGGGGCGTCCCGTCCGCCCCGGCCTCCAGACCGATCCAGCTGAAGGCGTCCCCCAGCACGGCGAGTCCGGCCTTGGCGCCCGGCTCGTCGCTGTCCAGCGCGAGGTCCACCTCGACGGCGAACTCCTCGGCGGGCAGCCGCTGGACCAGGACGTTGGGCAGCAGCCGCAGGTCGTGCGCGTACGCCGTCCGTACGCAGGTGAGCCGCAGCCCGTCTTCCATGGGCGCCGCTCCGACCCAGCCGGGGCCGGGGTTGGCCGTCCACTGCCACTGCCTGCCGGGCCGGCCGCCGGGGAAGTCGTCGTCGACGGCGGGTGCCGTCACCGGCTGCTCGGGGGCATCCGGCTTGGTGTGTACGGAGACGGGTTCGCCCGCGTCGCCGATGACGGGCCAGCCCTCGGCGTCCCAGCGCATCGGCTGGAGGTGGACGACCCGCCCGTACGCTCCTCGCGCCTGGAAGTGCAGGAACCAGTCCTCGCCCGTGGCGGTCCGCACCCAGCCGCCCTGGTGGGGGCCGTTGACGTCGGTACGGCCCTGGGCGAGGACGACGCGTTCCTCGTACGGGCCGGAGAACTCGCGCGACCGGAAGGCGCCCTGCCAGCCGGTCTCCACTCCCCCGGCCGGGGCGAGGATCCAGAAGTAGCCGTCGTGGCGGTAGAGCTTGGGGCCTTCGAGGGTGAACCAGCCGGGGAGCTGGTCACCGTCCACCAACGTGGTCCCCCCGTCGAGGAGTTCGCGGCCGTCCGGGCTCATCCGGTGGCCGGTGAGGCGGTTCTTGATGCCGGAGCGGGACTTGGCCCAGGCGTGTACGAGGTAGGCCTCGCCGGTCTCCTCGTCCCACAGGGGGCAGGCGTCGATGAGCCCCTGGCCCGCCTTGACCAGGTGCGGAGTGCTCCAAGGACCTTCGATATTCCGGGAGTTGATCTGCTGGATGCCGTGGTCGGGGTCACCCCAGAAGATCCAGAACCGCCCGCCGTGGTGGCGCAGGGAGGGCGCCCAGACCCCGCGGTCGTGGCGGGGGACGGCGAAGTCGGCGGCGGGTTCGAGGCGTTCCAGCGCATGCCCGACGAGGGTCCAGTTGACCAGGTCGCGGGAGTGCAGGAGGGGCAGGCCGGGGGCGCGGCCGAAGCTGGACGCGGTGAGGTAGTGGTCGTCGCCGACGCGGACGACATCGGGGTCGGACCAGTCGGCGTTCAGGACGGGGTTGCGGTAGGTGCCGTCACCGAGGTCGGCGGTCCAGGGGCGGCCGGCGGGGCCGGTGGCCCGGGGGCGGCCCGCCTCTGCACCCCGCCCGACCTCTCTCGCCGGGCCACCGGCCTGTCCGCGCCCACTCACCGGGCCACCGGCCTCTCCTCGCCCACTCACCGGGCCACCGCCCCGCGCGCGTACCCGGCCGCCGTCTCCCGGTCCAGCCGGCCGTCCGCGACGACGGTGATGATCCGGCGTACGACGGAGGCCCCCGCCGGTACCGGCAGCCGCTCCTGCGCCGCGAGGGAGGAGCCGACGCCCGGGTACTCGGCGGTCCGCACGAACCACGGATCACGCCGGGTCTCCTCCGTCGCCCCCGCGAACACGAGGGTCCAGCCGGCCCCGGCGAGGGCCAGCCAGTCGGCCGTACGGCCATGCACGTCCCCCTCGCCCTCGCCCGTGGCGGTGAACACGGCGGGCGGGGCGGCCTCCTTGGGGGCGCGCCAGAAGAATCCGCCGTACCCGGCTCCCGGACGCCCGTTGGTGGCGGGGCTGCCGATGGAGAGGTCCGTGCCCCCGTGGTTGGTGAGCACGAAGGAGAGGTCCAGCTCCCAAGCGCCGTCGTCGATCCGGGTCGCGGTGACCGTGCGGTGCTCGCGGAGGATTTCACCGCCCGCCGCCTCCCAGCCCAGCTCCTGCGTGAAGCCGTCCGGACTGCGGTGCGGGCGGGCGAGGTGGCGCTGGACGCCGTGGTTGTCCAGTGCGGTGGGGCCCCGGCCCCGTACGAAGGTGCGGCCGCCCCAGAAGTTGTACCCGGCCACATCGGGGACGGCGACGGAGACGCCCAGGTGGTGGAGGTGGTCGGCCGGGCGCTCCTCGGTGACCGTGATCCCGCCGAGGGTGGTGACGGGGTGGAGGCGGGGGCGGTCGTCCGCGCCGGGCCCGTAGCCGTAGTGGGCGACGGTGGTGGTACCGCAGGTGAGGGTGGCGGGGAGGTCGGGGAACGGGGCCGGGGCGTGGCGGTCGGTCATGGGGTGGCCCCCTCGCTCGCCCGGGCCCAGGGGGCGCCCAGCTCGGAGAAGAGGCTGAGGGATTCGGCCCCGGCGGCGACCAGGGCATCGATGCCGGGCACGACCCGCCGGGCCCCACCGCCGCTCGGCCCGCTGCCGACCGCCCCTCCGCCGGGCCCCTCGTGCCGGGTCTCCCAGGCGCCGGCGGGCAGCGGTACGGGTTCGGGGGCCGTACGCACGGCTTCGACGACGCGCATGAACGCCCCCGTGCGCGCGGGCGGCACCAGGAGCGGCGTGCCGTGCTCCAGGTGGTCGGCGAGGTTCTCCAGGAGGTCACTCCGGCCGTGGACGATCTCCTCGGGGCCGTATCCGGCGCGCTGGAGGAGGACGCGGTCCTGCTTGTACCAGAAGGTGATCCGGCCGCGCTCGCCGTGCACGAGGACGTACGGCTCCCCCGCCTGCTCGGCGCAGAGGGTGACGGCGACGGTGACGGGCAGTCCCCCGGCGGTGGTGATCCGTACGCTGCTGGTGTCGTCCGCCTCGATGTCGTTGGCCCGGAACAGTTCGGCCTCGATGGACGTGACGTCCTCCGCCCTCCCCGAGCAGGCGAGTTCGAGCGCGGTGGCCACGGCGTGCGCCAGCGGGTTGGTGAGGACGCCGTCGACCACGTCCGTGGCCCCGAGCCTGCGCCGCCCGGCCCAGGGCGCCCGCCGGTAGTAGGCCTCGTCGCGGACCCATGCCCCGGCGGCCCCGATGCCGGTGACGTTGCCGATGGCTCCGTCCCGTACCAGTTCGCGGATGGCGGGCAGGGCGTGCGACCCGAACGACTGGAACCCCACCTGGCAGGCGACGCCGGCCTGCCGGACGCCTTCGGTCATCCGCGCGTAGTCGGCCCAGGTCGCGGCGGGCGGCTTCTCCAGCAGGAGGTGGACGCCGCGGGCGGCTGCGGTCAGGGCCAGGTCGGTGTGGGTCTGGATGGGGGTGCAGATGATGGCGGCCCGGGCTCCGGTGGAGTCGAGGAGCGCGGCGAGGTCGTCGGACTGCTCGGGCGGCTCGTGACCACCGAGGCCGGAGTCGCATCCGCCGTCGAAGCCGGACTCGGCGAGCTCTTGGGCGGTCAGCGGCTCCAGCTCGCAGATCCCGGCCAGCCTGACCCGGCCCAGGCCCTGGAGCCGGCGCAGGTTGGCGAGGTGCCAGCGTCCGTGCCCCCGGGCACCGGCCAGGACGACGGGAAGGGGAAGAGGCATGGACGTCGTCGTCATCCCTTCACCGCCCCGGCGCTGAAGCCCGTGATCAGCCACTTCTGGATGAAGGCGAAGACGATCACCACGGGCACCGCCGCGATGACCCCGCCCGCCGCGAGCGCTCCCAGGTCGACGCTGTCGGCGCCGATCAGGGTGTTGAGGCCGACCGGGATCGTCTGCTTGTCCTGCTCGCTCAGGAACATCAGCGCGAACAGGAAGTGGTTCCAGCTGTGGACGAAGGCGAAGGAGCCGACCGCGATCAGCCCGGGCCGCAGCAGCGGCAGCACCACCGTGCGGAACGCGGTGAAGCGCGAGCAGCCGTCGACCCAGGCGGCCTCCTCCAGGGAGACCGGGACGTTCTTGATGAAGCCGCTGATCAGGATGATCGACAGCGGGAGCTGGAAGACCGTCTCCGCGATGACGACGCTTCCCAGCGAGTTGATCATCTGGAGGTTCCGGAAGATCTCGAAGAGCGGTACGAGCATCAACGCGCCCGGGATGAACTGCGAGCAGAGCAGCGCCAGCATGAACGCGCCCTTGATCTTGAAGTCGAACCGGGCCAGCGCGTAGCCGCCCGCCAGGGCGACCAGCGTCGTGGCGACGAGGGTGGCGACGCCGACGATCATGCTGTTCTGGAAGAAGACGGCGAAGCTGCGCTCGTTCCAGACCTTGGAGAAGTGCACGCCGGTCATCGGCCAGGGCACCAGCGAGGTGGAGCCGGCGGGCCGTACGGCGAAGAGCAGCATCCAGTAGAACGGGATGAGCGTGAACAGCAGGTAGAGGCCGAGCGGCAGATAGATCTGCCAGCGCGGTACGTCGTCGAAGGTGCGCTCCCGCCCGGCGCGGCGGCGCGAGGAGGGCGGAGGGGGCGTGCCGGGGGACGCGGTCAGCCGGCCGGTGCCGTGCTTCTCCGTGAGTACGACGCTCACTTGTGGTCGCCTCCGAACTTGCTCAGGCGCAGATACGCGATCGAACAGAAGAGGAGGATCACGAAGGCGACGGTGGTGAGCGCGGAGGCGTACCCGAAGTCGTGGCCCTCGATGCCGGTGTTGGCGACGTAGAGCGGCAGGGTGGTGGTCACCCCGGCGGGTCCGCCCCCGGTGAGGGTGTAGAGGAGGTCGACGTTGTTGAACTCCCAGACGCCGCGCAGCAGGGTGGCGAGGATGATCGCGTCCCGCAGGTGCGGCAGCGTGATGTGGAAGAACTGCCGCAGCCGGCCCGCCCCGTCGACTGATGCCGCCTCGTACAGCTCCTTGGAGACGGACTGGAGGTCGGCGAGGATGAGGATCGCGAAGAAGGGGACCCCGCGCCAGAGTTCGGTGACGGTGGCCGCCCAGAAGACGGTCCCGGTGTCCGAGAGCACGGAGGTGCCGTACTCGCCGATCCCGGCGTCCGCGAGGTAACGGCTGAAGCCGGTCGAGGAGTTGTAGAGCAGGATCCAGATGGTGCTGGTCAGCACACCGGAGACGGCCCACGGCGAGAAGACCATGGCGCGGGAGATGCCGCGCCCGATGAAGGTCTGGTTGACGATCAGGGCGAGCGCGAGGCCGAGCAGGAGTTGCAGCGTGACCTGGGTGAAGACCCACTGGGCGCTGAAGCCCAGCGTCGGCCAGAACTGGTCGTCCTCGGTGAAGATCCGCCGGAAGTTGTCGAGTCCGGCGAAGCCGTTCCGCCACGGCTTGGTGACGTTGTAGTTCTGCAGGCTGTAGTAGAAGACGCTGATCACCGGGTAGGCGATGAAGCCCAGCATCAGCAGGCCCGCGGGCGCGATCAGCAGATACGGCAGGCGGCGGGGGCTCGCCGCCCGGCGCCGGGACGCCTTGGGCGCCTTGGGCGGCGGGGGCTGCGGCGGTGTGGCCACGGCTGCGGATGGGGCCATGACGCGTCTCCGATCTCTGGGAAGTGCTGGGTGCGCTTCTCTGCGAAGTGCTGGGTGCGCTGGATGTGCGGTGCCCGCGCCCGTCGGCCTCGCAAGGATGAAAGCGCTTGCTACGAGTCAGTGAGCGGCCCGGGGCCGGGGGTCCGGGCACTGCGGGGTGCGGCCTACGGGCGAGTTCAGCCCGCGTACGGGTCGGGCACGTCCCCCTCCCGGGCCAGGAACGCGAAGTCGCATCCGGTGTCGGCCTGGGTGATCTGCTCCTGGTACAGCGCCCCGTACCCGCGCCCGTAGCGGGCGGGCGGCGGGGACCAGGCGGCCCTGCGCCGCTCCAGCTCCTTTTCGTCCACGTCGAGCCGCAGGAGCCGGGCCTCGACGTCGAGGGTGATGAGGTCGCCGGTGCGGACCAGAGCGAGGGGCCCGCCGACGAAGGACTCGGGCGCGATGTGCAGGACACAGGCCCCGTAACTGGTGCCGCTCATCCGGGCGTCGGAGATCCGCACCATGTCCCGTACACCCTGCTTCAGCAGGTAGTCCGGGATTGGCAGCATGCCGTACTCGGGCATGCCCGGCCCGCCCTGGGGCCCCGCGTTGCGCAGCACCAGCACATGGTCCGGGGTGAGGGCCAGGGCTGGATCGTTGATCGTGCGCTGGAGCTCCTTGTAGTCGTCGAAGACGACGGCGGGCCCCGTGTGCCGCAGCAGGTGCGGCTCGGCGGCGATGTGCTTGATGACGGCGCCGTCGGGGCAGAGGTTGCCGCGCAGGACAGCCACTCCGCCCTCCTCGGCCAGGGGGTCGGAACGTTCCCGGATGACGTCGGCGTTGTGGACGGTCGCCCCGTGAAGCTGTTCACGCAGGGTGGCGTGCGCGACGGTGGGCCGGTCCAGGTGGAGTACGTCGGTGAGCCGGCCGAGGAAGCCGGGCAGGCCGCCCGCGAAGTGGAAGTCCTCCATCAAGTACCGCCCGCCGGGGCGGAGGTCGGCGAGGACGGGCACCGTACGGGCGATCCGGTCGAAGTCGTCGAGCGTGAGCTTCACGCCGGACCGGCCCGCCATGGCGATCAGGTGGATCACGGCGTTGGTGGAGCCGCCGAGCGCGAGGACGGTGGCGACGGCGTCCTCGTACGCCTCGGCGGTGAGGATCTGTGACAACGTGCGCTGCTGCCAGACGAGTTCGACGATCCGCAGCCCCGAGGCAGCCGCCATCCGCTCGTGCCCCGAGTCGACGGCCGGGATGGACGAGGCCCCCGGCATCGTGACGCCCAGCACCTCGGCGGCGGCCGTCAGGGTGGAGGCGGTACCCATCGTCATGCAGTGGCCGGCGGAGCGGGCGAGGCCGTTCTCCAGCTCACCCATCTCGCAGTCGCCGATGAGCCCGGCGCGCCGCTCGTCCCAGTACTTCCACATGTCCGTGCCGGAGCCCAGGACCTCGTTGCGCCAGTGCCCCGGCAGCATCGGCCCGGCGGGCACGAAGACGGTCGGCAGGTCCACCGAGGCGGCGCCCATCAGCAGCGCGGGCGTCGACTTGTCACAGCCGCCCAGCAGCACGGCCCCGTCGACCGGGTAGGAGCGCAGCAGCTCCTCGGTCTCCATCGCCAGCAGGTTGCGGTAGAGCATCGGGGTCGGCTTCTGGAAGGTCTCCGAGAGCGTGGAGACCGGGAACTCCAGCGGGAACCCGCCCGCCTGCCAGACCCCCCGCTTGACCGCCTGGGCACGTTCGCGCAGGTGGGAGTGGCAGGGGTTGATGTCGGACCAGGTGTTGAGGACGGCGATGACCGGCTTGCCGAGGTGCTCCTCGGGGAGGTAGCCGAGCTGGCGGGTGCGGGCGCGGTGGCTGAAGGAGCGCAGGCCGTCGGTGCCGTACCACTGGTGGCTGCGCAGTTCCTCGGCCGCGATGGGTCCGGGTGCGGGCGAGCCTGCCACGCGCCCCCCGCCGCTCCCCTTCCTGTCGTCTGTCACAGCGACCACCCGGCTATCTGCTCGGCGACCTCGGCGCGCCGTTCCTCGGGCAGGACCCGGCTCGGTGCGCGGACGTCGCGCCGGCAGAGGCCCAGGGCGGAGAGGGCCTCCTTGACGACGGTGACGTTGTTGGCGGACTGCTCCTCTGCACGGAGCTCCTCGAAGCGGCGGATGCGCTCCCACACCTTCATGGCCGCCACGTAGTCCCCGGCGCGCAGCGCTTCCAGCATGTCGAGGGAGACGGCCGGGGCGACGTTGACGAGCCCGGAGGTGAAACCGGTGGCGCCGGTGGCGAAGTAGGAGGGGGCGTACAGCTCGGCGAGGCCGGCGACCCAGACGAACCTTTCCAGTCCGGCGTCCCGGGCGAAGGCGCCGAAGCGGGCCGCGTCGGGGACGGCGTACTTCACGCCGATGACGTTGGGGCAGCTGTCGGCCAGCTCCCCCAGCCGCTCGCCCGCGAGCTGCGGGTTGCGGATGTACGGGACGACACCCAGCCCCGGAACGGCCTCGGCGATGGCCCGGTGGTAGTCGACCCATCCCTCCTGGGCGACGTACGGGTGGACCGGCTGGTGGACCATCACCATCGCCGCGCCGGCTTCGGCGGCGTGCTCGGCGGCGGCCACGGCGGTCGGCACGTCGTGGCCGACGCCCACCAGGACGGTGGCGCGCCCGGCGGCCTCCTCGGCGGTCAGCTCGGTGACCAGGCGCCGCTCGTCGGGGGTGAGCGCGTAGAACTCCCCGGTGTTGCCGTTCGGGGTGACGATGCGGACGCCGCCGTCCAGCAGCCTGCGCGTGAGGGAGCGGTGGCTCGCGGTGTCGATGGTGCCGTCCTCGGCGAACGGGGTCACCGGGATCGCCACAACGTCTGCGAGGGCCGCCTTCAGCTCGGAGAAGTCCATGCGGACCGGCCTTTCGTCGGGGTGCTGGTGGTGGTGTGTGTCCAGCAGACGGTTCACGCCGTGCCACCCCCGTCTTCGTCGTCGGGGAAGGCACGGCGTACGAACGATGCGATGTGGTGGTGCAGAGCGCCCGCGGCGGCCTCCGCGTCATCGGCCAGCGCGAGCCGCAGGATCTCCCGGTGCTCGGCCGCCTCGCGTTCCCAGGACGGCACCGCCGACCAGGCCACGGTGGACACGAGGGCCGCCTGGTCGCGGACCTCGTCGAGCATCCGGGAGAGCAGGGGGTTGCCGCAGGGCAGGTACAGGGCGCGGTGGAAGTCCCGGTTGGCCAGCGACCGATCGGCTGTGTCCTCCGCCAGGTCGGCGCGCTCCAGGGCCTCCTGGGCCGCCTCCAGTGAGGCCTTCCGGTTGACGGCCCGGCGCAGCGCCTCGGGTTCGAGCAGAAGGCGTACGTCGTACACCTCCCGGGCCATGGTCGCGTCGACGAGCCGTACGGTGACGCCCTTGTACTGGCTCATCACCACGAGCCCCGTCCCGGCGAGGGTCTTGAGCGCCTCACGGACAGGAGTCTTCGACACTCCGAACTGTGCGGCGAGTTCCGTCTCCACCAGCGCCTGTCCCGGACTCAGCTGCGCGGTGAGGATGGCGTGCTTGATGGCCTCCAGCACGTACTGGGTCCGGGATGGGATCGGGGCGGGGGCGAAGGTCATGGGTGACGGGCTCTCACATCTCGCGTATCGCGTCTCATATATGACGTACGAAGTACGACGCGATGAAGCTAGAGCGCACCGGAATGTTTCGTCAACGCTTCGGACCGAAGAACTTTCCGGACTCCCGAAGCCCTTGACGCGGCCGCGCGGGCTCCTTAACTTGTCCACGCATGTGAATGTGATCCAAGAATTTGAAGCACGGGTGGCCACGGGCAGCTCTCGCCCACCCGGCCGACGCCCGCCTGAACGCCGCCCCGGAGCGCCCGGAAACGCCGGCGCCCCGCCCCGACCGTCCCTTCCGCCCCACCAGCCCCGTCCCCGGCACTCCGCATCGAGGAGATCCCCCTATGCCCGCCCCCCGCACCATCCTGCTGACCGGCGCCGCCGGCGGCCTGGGCACCCTGATGCGGGGCCTGCTCCCCGCCTACGGATACGAGCTCCGGCTCCTCGACCTGGTACCGATCGAGGGCGAACCGGACGCGGTCACGGCCGACTTGGCGGACCGCAGGGCGCTGCGCGAGGCGGTACGCGGGGTGGACGCGGTGATCCACCTGGCAGGCATCTCCCTGGAATCAACCTTCGACAAGATCCTGCGCGCGAACATCGAGGGCACGTACAACCTCTACGAGGCCGCGCGCGAGGAGGGCGTCGCCCGCATCGTCTCCGCATCCTCGAACCACGCGATCGGCTACACCCCGCGCCCGGAACCCGGCGGCCCGCTCATCCCGATCGACACCCCGCGCCGCCCGGACACCTTCTACGGCCTGTCGAAGTCCTTCGGTGAGGACCTGGCCCAGCTCTACTGGGACAAGCACGCCCTGGAGACGGTGTCGGTCCGGATCGGCTCCTGCTTCCCGGAGCCGACCTCCGTACGGATGCTGTCGGTCTGGATGAGCCCGGCCGACGGAGCGCGCCTCTTCCACGCGAGCCTGACCGCCGAGTCGGTCGGCCACACGGTGGTCTACGGCTCCTCCGCCAACACCCGCATGTGGTGGGACCTGACGACGGCACGCGCGCTGGGCTACGACCCGCAGGACGACTCGGAGCCGTACGCGGCGAAGCTGGTGGCCGAACAGGGCGAACTGGACCCGGCGAACCCGGCGCACGCGGGGGTGGGCGGCCACTTCGTCACGGACCCGCCGATCTGGCCGCACTGAGGCCGCGGCGCACAACTGGCTCTGCGCGGCCCGTTGACACCCCCACAGCCCGACGGGATGCTGCGCGAAACGGCTGCCTGATCGGCTCCAACCGGTCAACCATGATGCCGGGTCAAGACCCAGCGAGGAGCTGTCCGTCGTCCTGGACAACTTCTCACCGCACAAGTACCCGACCGTGCGCGCCTGGGAGTGCGGCCGTCGACGTCGATCTGATCTTCCTGTCGACCTACGGACCGTGGCTGACCTGGATTGAGTCCGAGTTCGCCGCGCTGCGCAGTCCGAGTTCGCCGCGCTGCGCTACCTCGCCCCCCACGGCAGCGACCACCGAAGCCACGGCGAGCGACGGCGCCTCCGGCACCACCCGCCGGAAAACCCGAAATCAATCCCGCATGGCCGCTACAATAAACAGTTCCGCTTAGCCCAGCTGACGAATTGACCGCGAGCGCAAGGATAACGCGCACCGGTATCGATCAATGCGTCGACCAGGGAGCTTCCGACGTATTCCGTCGCGTGTCCCTCGCTGACAGCAGTCGCTATCACGCGAAGAGATCCCCAGACGGGAAGGCAGTATCTGCGGGCGATTCTCCGAGCGTCTCCGTCATCGATCACAGCAATCGCACCGTTGACCTCGGCCCACGCAAGGACAGTAGCTTCACCTTCGTTCGAGTTGCTGCCCGAAACCAGATCCATCCACTTCACGAGCGCCGTGAGCTCATTCAGGTGATCGACATGCACGATCTCCAGCCAATCAGCAGCCGCCAGACTCAGCCCGTACGTACTGAGCTCATCCACTACAGTCTGGGTGGTTACATTCCGCCGCCTCACACCTTGCCAGGTCCGGGCGATATCGCCGAGGACATCGAGTCTTCCAGCTTTGATTGCATGAAAGAGAGGAGACGCATCCCAGGCAAGTAAGGTGGCGGGCAGGCTTGCAGCGGTAGAGGCGGCGCTCACGGCAGTGGCTCCTCCAGGGCGCGCGTGGGCAGTTCATCCATCGTTAGCGCCCCATAGAGAAGCTCGATGGCACGTGGCGCTGTGATGGCGCCTGTTTCCCAGGCACTCAGCGCCGCCTTGCGCCACAACTTGCCAGTTGCACCTGTTTCGAGATCAGGGATCGGCTGTTCGCCGAGTACGGCAAGAAAGTCTCCACGCGTGGGCGAGTTCGCCTTCTGCCGCCTGGCTTCCCCGCTGTCGATCAGCCCCAGGTTGCGCACGCGATTCACGACTGCGCTCCAGGACGCCCTGTAGCCAGCCGCCAAGGCAAGCATGGCGGGCCTGACTTTCCTGGCCTCTGTGACTTCCTGCCAAGCCCTCTCTACATCCTGGGCGGGAAGGATGAAGCATTCGACAAACCGGTCAATCTGTCGCTCACGCTCATCGCGGCCCGCTGCCACACCGGTATCACTGTGGTACTCGTCCTGCAGAAGGTGATGACCGAGCTCGTGGGCAGCCGTCCAGCGCCGCCTTCCGGGCTGCGCTTCTCCGCTAATGACAGCTACGCCATACCCGTCCTGCAGGAGTGAAGCTCCCTCGGCCGACTCGTCCACGACCGTCAGGAAGAGGCCCAGCTGCTCCACGACGTCCGCCATCGGCCCAAGCGGGCCCGATGGTCTGTCCAGGGCGCTACGGGCTGCTGCGGCCAGCGCAACCGGGTCGACCTGGCCTTCCGGCCGCTGCACAGAAGGAGCCAACCGCGGAGGGGTGAGAAAACCCTCTGCGATCAGCCAATGAGCATTGCGAGCGTGCTGCTCGAGCCAGGCGTCAAGCCGGTAGCTGGCACGAGTTGCCGCGTCCGACACGTCCTCGAGTGCGGCTCGGCGGGACACGAGAGGGGCCGGCGGACGAGAGAGGAAGTGCGCTAGAGGGACACCCAGCGCTCGGGCCAGACGAGAGAGTTCGAGAGCGGAAACACGGCGGTCCCCGGCTTCGATGCGCACCACGGCCGTGCGATCGAGACCTACCTCGGAGGCCAGGCTGCCCTGACTCATATCGGCAGCTAGGCGTGCCTCAGCGATCCGCTCGCCCACTTCGTCCCAGCCCTGCACTGCTTCCATGTGTGCGATTTTTGCACACATGCGGCTGACCGGCATCTACGGAGGGCTGCGCTCTCGGCCAAACGCCTACATCCGGCCAGGCGTGTAGCGGACGCGTGGCGAACTGAGGCATGAGAAATGGCTCAGGTGCAGGCAGCGGCTCGTGATCGCTGCGCAGGGGTCTGCAGGGAGAACTTGTCCACTGCCCAGCGCCGGAGCCATCTCGGCAAGAAGGCCACTCGGCTTGGGTATGCGGCGGGGCACCGCGGTTCTCAAGCCCGTAGAGGTGCACCCGCACTCCGCAGGCCGTGCACGGGAAGGAAGCCGCCGCGGCCCTCCCGTGCACGGGGTCATGAGGAGGTGCGGTCAGCAGTTCGGGATCACGGTGCCGTTGTTGTCGCGGGCCTCGTCGTTGCCCCAGCGGGAGAGGTAGTACGCGGAGACGTAGGCGTTGCGGCCGTTCTTTCCCGCGTACACGGAGTCCAGGTCGGTGCGCAGCCACCAGTGGTTGAACTGGGTCGCCGTACCGACGCGGGCTCCCCACACCTTGCAGTAGACGTAGTTCGTCCCGGCGTTCAGGATGCCTTGCGCGTCAGCGGTGTTGGGGGCCGCGTAGCCGGTGGCGTCGGCGAAGGTATCGACCCAGTACCTACCGCCTCCGCCACCGCAACCGTTGTCGCTGGTCAGGTACTTGGCGTAGTACGAGCCCGGATAGGGACTCAGCGAGCGGCCGTTGACGACGATGTTCTGGCCGACTCCGTTGAGGAGCTGCTCGTAGTGAATGTGGGCGCCGGAGCTGTTGCCGGTGGATCCGGTGGTGCCGATCTGCTGGCCCTGGCCGACCTGCGCCCCGTTGGCGACGGAGAAGGCGTTGAGGTGGAAGTAGTAGGTCTGCCAGCCGCCGCCGTGGTCGATGGAGATGTAGTTGCCCGCACCACTGGGCTGGGAGTGGCGGTAGGCCGTGCCGGGGGCGGAGGCGAGGACCGGGGAGCCGGCGGTGGCGCCGCCGTCGGTGCGGACGAAGTCGAGAGCCCGTCTGACCTCGGCGGAATGGTGGCTGTAGGTCCACTGCTGGCCGCAGGCGTAGGGCGCCTTGAAGTTGGGCGCGGCTGCGGCGGGGGACGCGGTGGCGGTGACGGTGAGCAGCCCGCCGAGGAGTGCCAGCAGGGCGAGGAGGCTCGTACGCGTACGTATTCGGGGAGAGTGGCGCATGGGTGGGGGAGCCCTCCGGGTCGACAACCGTGCAGTGGGGTGCGTGGCGCGCGAAGTGCGGTGAAATATAAGCGAGTTGAGGGGACTCCAGAGTGCCGCAATGTGGGCCGGGTGGACAGACCCCGTCTCCTGGGAGCCTCAGGCTCAGAGGTGGGCGAGCAGGTCTCCGAGCGGGGCGGGGACCTGGCCGGCGTCGAGGGCTTCGACAAGGACGCGGCCGTAGTGAATCCTGCGCCCCTTCTTCGTACCGAGAAAGCGCCTCAACTGCTGCTGCGTGGAACGGCCCTGTTGGCCGGGCTGGCGCAGGAAGCTCTGGAGCGCGCGCAGGTCGCCCTCCGCCTGGACGAGCTCCTCCACGCGTGTCGCGCCGAGGGCACGGATCAGCTCCTCCTCCAGGCCGGCCGCGCAGACGAAGAACTCCTGCTCCGCCCCCGCGCCGGCCCGCTCCCACCCCCGCTCGTAGAAGCCGCGCTCCCGCTCGCCGCAGAGGCCCGTGAGGCGGATTCCCAGGCCGGAGGGCCCGAGGAGACCGGCGAAGCGGGCGACGCTCATCGCGCCGCCCATGGAGGACGCAGACCCCCTCGGCCGCGAGGTCCCGGCCACGGCTCTCGGCCAGCGCGTTGACGGCGGCGGCGTCGCTCCCCGTGGACCAACAGCGAGAAGATCCTCACTCTCCCGCCGCGCATCCACCCCGACCGCACCCAGGGCGTGGTCGGTCAGACCACGGGCGCCAGGGTCTCCGGCTCCCTCACCATCCGCTGGGAGATCCTACCGACGGCTCGCTGCACCTCTACGATCCGCGCGGTCTCACCGGCTGGGTCGGACTCGACGCCGGTTACTTCACCAGCTGAGCGTTTCGGGCGAGCAGGTCCTCATCGAGGCCCGCTGAACCACGGCGCCGATTCCGCCCGCCGGTCGCACTCCTGCTGCCCGTGGAAGGCCTCTCCGAGAACAGCAGGAGTGACCCGAATGGCCCCGAAGACCGGGCCCCGGCTCCTGTCCGGGTTCCTGGGTGGGGCGACCCGGGCTTCGGCGAGGGAGCGCCCCGGTCGGGGGCAGGTCGACCACAGCCGTAACGATGAGCGATCGCGCTTCGGGCTGACCAAGGGGGAGCGCGCCCTTACTCACGCGCGCGACGAGCGCTGAATGGAGCGCACCAGCCCGGCCGCCAGGCGGGCGCGCTCGGCCATGGCGTCGATGACGACGTACTCATGGTCGGCGTGGGCGCCGCCGCCGACCGCTCCCAGGCCGTCCAGCGTCGGCACGCCCACGGCGGCGGTGAAATTGCCGTCGCTGCCGCCGCCGACCGCCACCGCCTCGATTCCTGGCATCAACTGTTGCGCGAGCGCGAGGAGTTCATCCGCCGCCGACGCGGGCATGGGCGGCCGGGCGATGGACCCCTCGACCGTGATCCGTGCCCCGTCGACATGGGGGGTCAGGGCGGCGAAGGCGGCTTCCACGCGTTCCTTCTCCTCGGCCGACTCGATCCGGACGTCGACGACGACGGTGGCCTCGGCGGGTACGACGTTCTCCAGGGTCCCGGCGGACGCGACGGTCGGGGTGACCGTCGTACCGAGCTCGGGCCGGCTGATTGCGGCGATGTGCAGCACCTGGTGCGCGGCTTCGACGAGGGCGTTGACCCCGGCTTCCGGCTCCAGCCCGGCATGCGAGGCCCGGCCCGCGATGGAGACCTGGAACGCGCCGCAGCCCTTGCGCGCGTTCTTCAGGGCTCCCCCGTCGGCGGCCCCCTCGAAGACGAGCACGGCACCGCAGGCGCGGGCCCGCTCCTCGATGAGAGCCCTGGAGGAGACGGAGCCCACCTCTTCGTCGGCGGTCACGAGGATCTCCACGCCGGACCGGTCGTCGAGCGCCGCCAGCGCGTGCACGGCCTGCACGAGACCGCCGAGCATGTCGAAGACACCGGGCCCGGTCGCGCGCCCGTCCGCGACGGCGAACGGCCGGCGGGCGAGGGTGCCGAGCGGGAACACCGTGTCGTGGTGGCCGAGGATCAGGACGCGGGGCTCACCACCGGCCACCCAGTGCACGTGGGTGCCGCCCTCGTCCACGATGAGCACGGCCTGCCCGCCGAGGCGGTTCTCGATGACGGTGGCGACGGCTTCGGCGGAGGCGGCCAGGGCGTCGAGATCGCGCGACGGGGACTCGATCTCGACGAGCGTGCGGAGGTCTTCGAGCATCGCGTCGGTGCTGACGTCGAAGGCGGTGGCGTTGGCGTCGTTACGGGCGCTGGCGCCGGCGTGGCTGGTCACGCGGCCAGCGTAGTGGTCACAGAGGCCGGGACGGCTGGGATGCGTACCAGCCGAGAGCTCCGGCAGCATGCATGCGGGGCCCCGTTCCCAGGGAAGGGCGGTGCAGGTTGCCGTGCCAGCCGGCTCTCGGTGCACGCACTCCGCTAGGCACTGCCGACCAGGGGATTCCGGAGCCATCGGCCTCAGACGGTTTTGAGCAGGCCGCGGAGGTTGGTCATGCGCGCCTTGATGTCGGCGGCCTCAGCGGGTGGGAGCGGCGCGTGGTCGGCGTTGGGTTGGTGGGTTGTGCGGCAGGTGTGGCAGAGGCCGTCGGGGAGGGCTTGTGGCGGGCCGGGGCGTCCGCAGTCGGTGCATTCCATGAGGATGCGGCGG